>CAYUMA010000048.1:0-2474 GCA_964445675.1 uncultured Pseudomonadales bacterium
GAGAAGTCGATTGGTCATCGCGCCGGCCTGACTCACGGCTGACGCCGCGCGATACGTCCGTCCCAGCGCAACCACTCGATGCGGCCCGCGTCGTCGCGCAGAAACTCGACGCGTTCGCCGCGATGCGGGCCGGTCAACACGAGAGCTTCGTCGCGCGTAGTAAAACTGAGCAGCGCAGGCGGCAGCGGTAATGGACGCAGCTCGGCATTCGCGATGAACGTCGACGGCGGGGTTCCGGCGAGGCGCAAGCGATTGCCGTCGACGCGGACGTCGAGGTGCTCCATCGTCGCGTGGTACGCGCCTTCGTATTCAGACAGGTCGACGACAAGTTCTGCTTCGGGTGGCTCGGATTTGCCAAACCCCAGGAAAAACACTTGCGCACGGTCCGCAATCGACCCGCGCGTCTCGCGTCCGGTATCGGAGTTCGTCAGTCCGGTGACCGCGAATCCCTGCGACGGAATCATCTCGAACGACGACACCTGTCCGTTCGTCGCGCCGCCGTGTTTGACGAGGCGTTGTCCGTCCCCCGCATAGTCGAGCATCCACGCGATGCCGATCGATTCGCACATGCTGCCCGCAGGCCGCTCGACTTGCTGCATCCGCGCGACCGTCTCGCGGCGGAGCACCGACGGCGCATCGATCGCACCGACATGCAGCGCCGCGTAGCGCAGCTGATCGACGACGTTGGAGATGACGCCACCGCCACCGGCGCCGCTGCGCCACATATGCCAGCGCCGCGCGAGCTGCGGTCCCGTAGTCGTGACGATGTGCCCGGACGCGACGCGGTAGGTCATACACGCTTCCGGAAAGTAGAACGATTCGTGCATGCCAAGCGGCGCGAAAATACGTTCGTTGATGACGTGCTCGAACGGCTTGCCGTGCACCGTCTCGATGATATGCGCGAGCACGTAAAACGCCGCGTTGCTGTACGAAAACGTGGTCCCCGCCGGAACGAGCTGTGGTGAGTTGCGCATCTTCCCGACGATGATCGCGATCGCGTCGGCGCCGCGGCCGGTATCGCGAAAATAGTCGCCAACGTAACCGGTATGGTGCGTGACGAGGTCGCGCACCGTGAGACGCGCGGCGTCGGCCTCCGATTGCAGGCGGAACGCCGGCAGGTACCTGCGCACCGTCGCGTCCAGATCAACGCGGCCCGCGTCGACCAGCTGCATCAACGCGGTCGCCGTCACCGTTTTCGACGTGGAGCCGATCTGGAACAGCGTCCGCGGCGTTACCGGCAACGGATTCTCGACGTTCGTGATGCCGACGCCGCCCACGTACATCACGCCGTCGTGCAGCACGCCGAGCGCCGCACCGGGCACCTGGTGGCGCGCGTTCTCCTCGCGTGCAAACGTAAGCAGCTCGTCGGGCAACGCGCGGACTTCCACCGGGCTACTCGAACGCGGAACGTCGATAACGCAGCATCTGCCGAACCCCTTCGTCGTCAATGCAACCGAACGATTCCAGGAAAGTGGTCGAACCCCTGGTCGAAGCTCAGGATCCGCTCGATGCCGTGCTGCTCCATCACCGCGAGATGCAGCGCGTCACGCGCGGCGAACCGGCGTCGCCCGAGCACGATCGCCTTGGCACGCTCTGCGGTCGATCTGTCGATAGCGATGACCTCATCGACGATCGCGAGGAGTGCATCGAACGCCGGCTGAATTGCGTCACGGCGATCGATCGCCACATACCGATGCAGAATTTCCTGCAGCACCTCGGCGTCGGTGACGAGCTTCTGCCGGTCGCTGATCAACTGCTCGAGCAGTCTCTGCGCGTCGATCTTGTGCCGATGCGTCGCGCCGACGAGATACATCGGGACGTTTGAATCGACGAGAATCATCAGGCGCGGTCGCCAGCGTAGCCGCGCTCGATGTCGGCGAGCATCTGCTCGATGTCGCCGCTCGGATAGTCATGCCGCGCTGCCGCCCGGATCGCGTCGAGCTTCTTTCCGGCGTCGCCGCCCGGCTGAATTCGCCGCGCCGCCTCCAGCGCCTGGCGAACCCATTCGGCGATCGACATGTTTTTCGAGCGGGCCATGCGCTGGATGTCCTTGTAGTCGCGGTCCTGCAACAGTACCTGGAGGCGCTTTGTCATGTGGATGAGCCTAAATGACTCATATGGGTGAGTCAAATGCGCAGACGCACGTGAGATCGATCACGCGCGTATTTCCATTGGTTACTCGAACGCGGAACGTCGATAGCGCAACATCTTGCCCGCGCCGGCGCCGGTATGCAGGCCACCGTCGAAAGCGACACGACCGTTGACGACGACGAGCCGGATTCCGACAGGTTCGCGTTGCGGGTCGTCATAGGTCGCGGTATCGACAACCGTCGCCGGATCGAACAGCACCAGATCCGCGAAGGCGCCCGCGCGGACGCGCCCGCGATCGACGAGTCCGAACGTATCGGCGGCCAGCGACGTCATGCGCCGCACCGCTTCACTCAAGTCCAGCACGCCGCGCTCGCGCACGTAAT
>CAYUMA010000049.1:0-10376 GCA_964445675.1 uncultured Pseudomonadales bacterium
CGGGCGCGACGGCGAGTTGCACTCGCACAAAATCCCTGTCGTCGGCGTTGAGATCTTGGCGCAGCAGCGTATTGCGGCCATAACCGTCGTGTTCTCTGTGCGAGGCAACGAGACGTGCTGCGTAGTCATTGCTGGCGAATGGAATGTTGACGATGGCGGTAAGGTCGCGTCGATCGTAGTTGCCGGCACCGACAACGATTGCACCTTGAAAATCCGCGGTTGGCCGCATCGGAATGAGGTTGACCGCACCGCCGATCGTGTTGCGACCGAACAGCGTTCCTTGCGGGCCACGCAACACTTCGACACGTTCCATGTCGATGAGATCGAGATTCGCCCCGGCCATCCGCGCGATGTACACGTCGTCGAGATACAGGCCGACAGCAGGGTCGAGCGTTGGAAACAAATCCGGCTCGAGCTGACCGCGCATCGCGATGTTCGCCCTGATCTGGCTTCCGGGATACGGTGTAATCGTCAGGTTCGGTGCGGCGTATTGCAGCGTGCTCACGGTGTCCATCTGCAGGCGCTCGATCTCGAGACTAGAGAACACGGACGCTGAGACGGGCACGTCCTGCAATCGCTCTTCGCGTCGCTGCGCTGTGACAATGACTTCCTCGAGGATCGGCCGCTGTCGCGATGCTGTCACCGGGCTCTCGGCGACGGTGGCTCCACCGTGCGAAGCAACCAGCAGCGCTACGACCGCGGAGAAGATTGCTGGCCCTGATGCGTTCACGGTTTGCCTCGGGACTAGATTCGCCGCCCCATCACAAATCAGGTAGCGGGTTGCGCGGCATCGCGCGCTCTGAGCTGTACCAGTTGCTGTGTGTTGTCCTCGTTGATGCGCGCGAGCCAGATTATGTATCGCGGAGTGCTCTTTAGTGTTGCGAAGGCCGGGTCAACTTCGATCGGATCGATATAGAGCAGCGGCTGCGGATGCAGGTCGAGCGCCCATGTCGTTCTGAAACCGGCTGCGTACGCGCGATCGAGCGCCTGCAGAGCCAACTCCGGCTCGCCATTCAGTGCGTGAGCCCGTGCGCGCTGGTAGATGAACAGCGATAGCTGCGGTGCGGCCGGTCCATCGAGAAAGGTTGTAATCCGGTCGAGCAGCTGGCGCGACTGCGTGTGCTCGTTGGTGGCTACCCAGGCAGCGACGAGATCAAGGGACGGAATGACGTTCTGGCCGTTGACGGGTTCAACCCCCGCGAACAGGTCCGGCAGACGCTGGGCCATGATTGCGAGTGCGCGCTCCGGTTTACCCGTGATCAACGCGAGCCTGGCGGTGGGGAGATCCAGGACACGACTGCGCTCGAATTGGGTGCGATGTCGGTCGAGGGATTCGAAGGCCTCGTCGTATCGATCGTTCATCATGAGCCGAGCGGCGTCGCTCAGGGCGCCAGCCAGCGTGGTGTCGCCGAAGTCGAGGGCGTCGCGAGCGGCTTCACGCTCACCCAGCGACATGTGCAGGCCCCAGAGCCACACCGGTAGTTCCAGTCCACCGCGCGTGAGCGCTTCGCGCGTACGAATGACCGCTTCGTCGAGGTGTCCCAGATATAGCTCGAGACTGCCCCAAAAGACTGCCGACCAGCCGCGGCGTTGCGGATCCGAAATCCAATCATCTGCCTCCCGCAAACGCGTACGGGCCGCCTCATGCAAGCCGCGATGGCTGAGCGCGGTAGCGCTCATCCCTTGCGCCGCGTTCGCGAGCGGCTCGAGCTGCGCCACGCGCTCGAACAAAGTTTGTGCCAGGTCGGGTTCATGCCAAAGCACCGCGCGTCCATAGTCGAAAAGGGCAGCGTCGTTCGAAGGGTCGAGTTGGGCGGCGCGGCGATAGTCCGTACGGGCCAATCCATACGCCTGATAGTCGCCGAGGAACCGATACCGCCACATCGCAAAATTGGCGCGCGCCTGGACGGCGTCGCTCGATTCAGGATCGAGCGCCACGGCACGTTCTGCGGCTGCCTGCCCGAGCCGTGCGCCGTCCTCCACGTCGTCCAACAAAGTCCAGGCGTGATGGAAATAATATCGGGCGAGCGCCGCGTGGGCCGCAGCAAACTGCGGATCGCGCGCAAGAGCTTGTTCGAACAGCCGCTTTGCGGTGACGAGATCCCGTTTGACGGAAATGCCCTTGAAATGCGTGTTCGCGATGAGATAGAGCCGGTATGCCTCGGCATCCTGCGTGCCCCGTTTGCGAAGCCGCTGTGCATCGGCGTCCACGAGCTTTACCGAGAGGGCCGTCGCCACAGCAACCGCGATGTCCTCCTGAATCTGAAAGATGTCGCTCAAGTCGCGGTCGAATGTCTGCGACCAGAGATGGCCGCCACCGCTTGCGTCAATGAGTTGCGCCGTGATGCGCACACGCGCACCGGAGCGTCGCACACTGCCCTCGAGGACATGATTCACGTTCAGCGTCCTTGCGATGGTCGGCAGCGATTCCTGTTTGCCCTTGAAGTAAAAGGACGACGTCCGGCCGACCACCTTGAGACCACGGATACCGGCGAGCTTGATGACGATCTCCTCTGAAAGCCCGTCGGCGAAGTACTCGCTCTCCACGTCGGAGCTTAGGTTGACGAACGGCAGGACGGCAATCGAAGGCGCTTTGGCGAGCGATACCTTCGCCGCTGGTTCCGCAACGCCCTGCTGTTTGAACCACAGACCGAGCCCGAGCACGACGACCGCCGCCAGGATTGCGGCGGCCCAGACCAGACGTGGCGCGAACGAATGGGATGTTCCCGGCGAACGCATCTCGATCTCGCCAGGTGGCAACGTGTTGGTTGTGGTGCTCGATTGCGGCAGCGCACGCTCGGTCGGCTGCGGTGCCGGCGCATCCTCGATCGCATCCGAGAGCGGGTAGATGAACCGATAGCCGAGTCGTGGCAGCGTTTCGATGTAATGCGGCGTCGCCGCCGCGTCACCCAGCGCATCCCGCAGACGGGCAATCGCGTTGTTCAGGCCGTGATCGAAATCGACGTACACGCTGGACGGCCAGAGTTGTTGGCGCAGCTCATCGCGCGTGACGACCTCTCCCGCGTGCTCGAGCAGCAGCGCGAGAACCTGAAACGGTTGTTCCTGCAGCCGTACGCGGCGGCCTTGTCGGCGCAGCTCACGAGCGCGCCGATCGACCTCGAAGATGCCGAAGCGGACCACGTTCGAACGCCCGACCGAAACCGCCACGAAACGCTCCCTCCTTCTACCGCGTCGGGGATTGTGTCACCTCGCCCCGGCTCACGTCAGCTTCAGTGCTCTGACGACGTCGGAGAGGTGCGCCCGAAAAAGCAGTGTATTCAACGCGATAGCAGGAGCGAAACGTTGGATGAATTCGTGATGGCGACGGGCTTTATCGACGCTGGCCCGTGGGCGCAAATGGTGCTGGAACAGCAAAGGAGCACGGTACCGATGAACGCTGCGGGAGGTCTTCGGTTCATTCTTCTGGTTGCGCCGCTGATCGCGGGATGTGGTGGGGGTGGCGGTGCCGCGAATAGTGCGCCCACGCGCAATGATGGCCAACCGCCGGCACTGGTAACGAAGACCGTTTTTGTGCGAGACGTAGCCAACTACAGCGACTACTGCCCGTTCTGGCTGACCTTTGCGTACTTTGGGTGTATCGACGCTGCACGTGACTACCAGCGAGCGCCTCAACAGACGGTGACGGGGACAGTCGACGGGCAATCGTTCGATTTGGCCCGCCTTGACGGCAGCCAGGACGGCAGCGTGATGGTCGTACGCAGCAGGCGCACGACCGACGGTTCTGGCGTAACCGGCGTCGCAACATCGATCGACATTCAACACGTTGTCGTGGGCACGATCGAATCGATCGACACACCGCATGCGCGGCTTGCGGCAGTGGGTCAGCAGATCTACGTCTCGGATACGACGCGCATTGACGGCGATGGCACGCTCAGTGTGCTCGCGGTGGGTGATCGCATCCTGGTGAGTGGGTTTTTTTCGCGTGATGGCGAAGTGGTGGCGACGTCGATCAGACACGACGCCGGCGGAGACGGATTCTTGTTGCGCGGCATCCTGCACATTGAACGGCCTGGAATCGTCAGCATCGGTCGGTTGGTGGCGAACGACGTTTCGGGATACGCATTCGACGGAGACGCGGTAGTCGTGCGTGGTCACTCGTCAGGCGATTTTTGGACCGCCGAATCCATTGCCTTCATCGGCGGTGACTTGGGCGAAGGCCAGGAGGATTTCCAATATGTCGCTGGCATGATCTCTAGCAGGTCCACGCCGTTGGAACTGCTAGTAGAGGGGCGCGCGGTCGATTGTGCGCGCTTCCAATGTGCGCTGACGCAAGTACAGGTTGGCAACCTCGTCGGTGTCATTCATGACGAGGACGGGAGCCGAGTGCAGCGGATTGCGGTGACATCGGAGGCCTATGGAGTGACAGGAACCGCCGAGGCCGTGGATACGGGCAGCAACGCGCTCAGTGTGCTGGGCGTCGCCGTCCAGGTCTTGCCCACGACCAGGATTGTCGACGAGCAGGGTCTACCAAAACGCATCAGCGATATTCGCGTCGGCGATACGGTGACCGTTATGGGGGGCTGGGTGGGTGACCCCCTCGTCGCGGAAGACATCGGCATATACGGTGACCAACCGTCAATCACGGCGCGCGCCCCTTCGTTTGCCGATCCCGAAGTTCACGCGTTGGGTCGAACAATCCTCACGGACGAGACGACGGCAGTCTTCGAAGATTGTGTCGGCGAGAGGGATCAGCGATGGTTGTTCGAGTTTGCAGCTCAGTCCACGGTCGCGCTTCGAGCGCAAGTGTCGCAGGGCGATGGCGGCGAGATCTTCGCGACCCGCATCGATGTCGACTCCGACGCTTGTTATTGGTGGTGAACGCGCCGTGGAATCCGAAGCAGGAGTCGTCGCGGTGAACGAGCACGAAGGTCAAACAATCCTGCTCTTCTTATCCCCCCAATAACGATCACGCAACACGCGCTTGTAGAGCTTGCCGGTCGGCAGGCGCGGCAGTTCCGGATCGAAGTCGATCGTGCGCGGACATTTCTGACGGGCGAGGTGAGCCGCGCAAAAGGCCATGAGTTCTTCAACGACCGCCGGACTTGGTTCAATACCCGGCATCAACTGCACCACCGCTTTCACTTCTTCACCGAGATCGACATTGGGTACACCGAACACCGCCGCGTCCATCACTTTGGGATGGGTGATCAGCAGGTTTTCGCATTCCTGCGGATAAATGTTCACGCCGCCGGAAATGATCATGAAGGTGGCGCGGTCGGTGAGATAGAGATAGCCATCGTCATCGACGTAACCGACATCACCCACCGTACTCATCGCGCCGTCCGCCGAACGGGCATCTTTCGTCTTGCCCGGATCGTTGAAGTACTCGAAGGGCGTTGCAGTCTTGAACCATACGGTGCCAGGTGTGCCTTTTGGCGACGGCTGCATGTCTTCATCGAGGATATGGAGATCCCCAAGCAACACCTTGCCGACGCTGCCGCGATGGGCAAGCCACTCGGCCGTGTTACACGCCGTAAACCCCAGGCCTTCGGTCGCGCCGTAGTATTCGAAAATGATCGGTCCCCACCAGTCGATCATTTGTTCTTTCACTTGCACGGGGCACGGCGCCGCAGCGTGAATTGCAATTTCAAACGACGACAGGTCGTATTTGTTGCGCACGTCATCCGGCAACTTGAGCATGCGGGAAAACATCGTCGGCACGAGCTGGCTGTGGGTCACTTGGTACTTTTCAACCAGCGCCAGATATTGCTCCGGGTCGAACCGCTCCATGATCACCGCAGTGCCCCCGTTGCGAATCGTCAGGCCCACGGCGGCCTGTGGCGCCGAGTGATACAAGGGCGCCGGCGACAGGTACACCATGCCCTCGCGGTACTTCCACATCTGATTCAGAAACTGAAACAAACCGGATTGTTCGTCCGGCGAGATGTCCGGCATGGGGCGCAATATGCCCTTCGGTCGCCCCGTTGTGCCCGATGAATACAGCATCGAGGTCCCCGCTCGTTCGCTCGCGAGCGGTGTCGACGGATGGTTCGCAGTCGCTTTGTCGACATCGACGAACGGACCATCCTCGCCGGTGCCGCCAACGATCAGACAAAGCCGCAGATCCGGGCACAGTTTCGCCACTGCCATCGCAACGTCGCGCTTGGCAACGGAGGTGATCAGCACCTTCGATTCGGAGTTCTGCACGATGTACGCGACTTCTTCGGGCGTGAGATACGAATTGATGCAGGTGTAGTACAAGCCGCTGCGCTCGCCCGCCGAACACATCTCGATGTAGCGGTTGTTGTTCTCCATGAAGATCGAAAAATGATCGAGCCGCCGCAAGCCGCTCGCCTGCAGCAGATGCGTGAGACGGTTCGCGCGCGCGTTGAGTTCACCGTACGTAATGACTTCGCCGGTGGACGCCATGACGAGGCAAGGGCGGTCGGGATCGTCGCGCGTGGATGCGTGCGGGTACATGGGCGGTATTTCCTTGAATGAAACGCGACTGAGTTCGAGTATGACCCGAGTCCGAGGCGAGTGGGAATGCGCCGATGAGAATCTGGTACGGCATCGTGGTGCTCTTGCTCTGCGCCTGCACGGGCCGTCAGGCGTACGAAGGCATCCAGCGAGGCAATCGCAACGCATGCCTGGAGCTGCCACCAACCCAGCAGGCTGAGTGCCTCGCGGCAGTCGACATCAGCTATGAAGAATACGAACGTCGCCGCACGGAGGCGACGCAAACGACGCCCTGAACGACCACGCGTGGGCGCCGAGCCATCACCGCCCTAACCGACGGCTGCTTTGATCGGAGTTCGAAGCCCGGCGCGCCTCGCGTCGACCGTTAGCGTCTCCAAGCCCCTGAACATCGGATAGTGCCCCCAGTTCGGCCTGTCTTCAGCAAACTCGATAGATGCAAAACGCTCGAACAATTTGGTGAACACGATCTTAGCCTCGAGGCGCGCGAGCGACATGCCCAGGCACAGGTGAATTCCGTAGCCAAAACTCACATGCACCACTTTTTCCCTTTCGACGTTGAACGTGTTCGGGTCTGCATTCACGGCCGGGTCGCGATTGGCGCCTGCGATCGACAGCAACAGCAGCTGGCCCGGCTTGAGGGTGAATCCGTGCATCGAGATGGGCTCTTTGACCGTACGCGCCGTGAACAACACCGGCGGTTCGAAACGTAAGCTCTCTTCGATCGTATTCATCAGGTCCACTTCGCTACGGCGTGCCGCCGCCATCTGCCGCGGGTGCTGCATCAGCAGATACAGACAGTTGCCGATGAGGCGCGTCGTCGTTTCGTGACCGGCTGCGAGCAGCAGGATGCAATTCGAATAAAGTTCATCGAGCGTGAGTTTGTCGCCGTCTTCTTCGGCCGCGATCAGTTGCGAAATCAAGCCCTGCCCGGGATTGAGCCGCTTTGTTGCCGTCAGCTTGGCAAGATACTCCCGCATCTGAAGTGTCGCTTCGGCGGATCTTCGGATATTTGCGGGCTTGACGATGTCGGTCGCACCCAGCAGCGCATCGGACCAGCTTTCGAACAGATGTCGTTCGTTCAGAGGCACCCCCATCATCTCGGCGATGACGATGGCCGGGAGTGGTTTCGCCACTGCGCGCATGATCTCGATGCGATCCGCATCAGGTCCAATGGCGTCGAGTAATTCGTCGACCATACGTTCGATTGAGGGCGCCAACGACTGGATGTACTTGTGGAGGAACCCGTGCGCGACGAGCTTTCTCAAACGGGTATGGTCGGGGGCGTCCACACCGAGCATCGTCGGGTCATCGACATTCAGTACCGGCAGGCCACCGGCCGCGAATCGCACGACACGGCCGAGCAGCTTGTTGCCGCGAATGTCGTTGCTGACACGCGGGTCGCGCAGCAGTTCCGTGACCTCCCTATAACCGCTGACGATCCAACCGCCCCACGAGTACGAGCGCAGGATCGGGCCGCGTTCGCGCAGCGTATTGAACGAAGCGTAAGGATCGTCGGAGCCTTCCGGCGGATGCAGGTTGACGACACTTTGACCGAAGTAGTAGTCCAACCGCCGCAACACCCCAAGCCCGAATTGCATCGATGAACTCAGAATCGGCAGGACGATCGCTTTCATTTGACCAGACGCCTTGGATTACCCGCCAACCTTACTCGCTGTCGCACGTGAAGAACAAAAGTAGCGCACGAATGTCGCATTCCCCCGGAACGAACCTGCATCGGAGACGCGTTCATCGCCAACATGAATCCGTCGCGATCAACCTGAATGCGACCGCTGCTATCTTCCGCGCATGGACATCGACGAAGTTCGGCGCGCATACGATACGGTCGCCTGCGAATATCACACGCGGTTCGCCGACGAGCTCGCGCACAAGCCATTCGACCGGGCGTGGCTCGATCGCTTCGCCGACGCATGCGCGCGCGCCGACCGCGTGGTGGAAGTGGGGTGTGGCGACGGGCACGTCGCAGCGTATCTTGCGAACCGCGGTCTTCGCGTCGACGGCTTGGATCTGTCGCCAGCAATGGTTGCGGTGGCGCGCGACGCTTATCCGACGTTGGCCTTCGCCTCAGGCAATCTGTTGGCGCTGCCGCTCGCGGATGCGAGCGTCGATGCAATCGTGTCGTTCTACTCGATCGTCAACCTCACGCCCGACGACTGCGCGGTTGCGTTCGCCGAGTTCCGGCGCGTGCTTCGCCCCAACGGCCGCGTGACGGTTGCGTTCCACGACGGCCACGAAAAAATGCGCATCGAGAACTGGTGGGAAACCGACGCAAGTCTCGATTTCCATCTGCACCCGCTCGAACGGGTTTGCCAACAACTACACGATGCCGCGTTCGAGATCGTCACCTCCGGAACGCGCGAGCCGTACGCTGCAAACATCGAGGCGCAAACGACGCGCGGGTATGTGCTTGCGCGAGCGCGATAGAACGCTCAACACCGTGCTGACAAACGACGCCACGCTTGCGTTTGGAGCGCATAGCGCGCACCCTGCGGACGCGATCTCCGTTTTGGCCTGCCTTCAGCTACCCGCTCAGTACTCCGAGCGTCCGTTTCAAGCCATTCTCAATACCCAGATTGTTCGTTTCCGCGTCCCATTAGTGCGCGGCATTTTCTTTTTGGAGGCCAAACAATGGCTATTGGAACCGTTAAGTTTTTTGATGCCGGCAAGGGATTTGGATTCATCCGCCCCGAAAGCGGCGACAAGGACGTCTTTGTGCACGTCAGTGCCGTACAAAGCGCCGGAATGGACACACTCACCGAAGGTCAGCGTGTCAGCTTCGAAGTTGTCACTGAGCGTGGGAAGTTGGCTGCCAGCAAGCTGAAGGCAGCTTGAGCAGCTAAATCGTTCTGCGTATCCGAAAGAACCCGGCCTCGCGCCGGGTTTTTTCTGTCCCAAACTCGCTGGGATTGTCGATCAGTGCCGCGCAAGGCACTCTGACCAACTCTGACCCCCCTTATCCCAAATCGGAGTTCATTCATGACCGATTCCTCCGCGTACGTGCCGCCAACCGTCTGGACCTGGGATGCGCCCAGCGGCGGCCGCTTCGCCAACATCAATCGCCCGACTGCGGGACCCACGCACGAAAAAGAACTCCCCACCGGGAAGCACCCGCTGCAGCTGTACTCGCTCGCGACACCCAACGGTGTGAAGGTCACGATCCTGCTCGAAGAACTGCTGGCGCTCGGCAAGTCCGGCGCCGAATACGACGCCTATACGATCAACATCGGCCAGGGTGATCAATTCGGCAGCGATTTTGTTGCGATCAATCCGAACTCGAAGATTCCCGCGCTCGTCGATCGCAGCACGTCGCCGCCAACACGCATCTTCGAATCGGGCGCGATCCTGGTGTACCTCGCCGAAAAGTTCGATGCGTTCATTCCCAAGCAGCCGTCGCCGCGCGCGGAGTGCCTGTCGTGGCTGTTCTGGCAGATGGGCAGCGCCCCGTTCCTCGGCGGCGGCTTCGGCCACTTCTATGCGTATGCGCCTGCGAAGTTCGAGTACCCGATCAACCGCTACACGATGGAAGTGAAGCGCCAGCTCGACGTGCTCGACCAGAACCTCGCACAGCGGCGCTATCTCGGCGGCGACGAATACACGATCGCCGACATGGCGACCTATCCGTGGTACGGCGCCGCGGTGCTCGACAACATTTACAACGCCGAAGTGTTCCTCGACGCGAAGTCGTACAAGAACGTCGTGCGGTGGGCGCTGGAGATTCGGCAGCGGCCGGCGGTGCAACGCGGCCAACGAGTCAACAAAGTCTGGGGTCCCGAGGCAGAGCGGGTGCCCGAGCGCCACAGCGCAAGCGATCTGGGCTAGCGCGGCACCCGTGCGACCCAGACACTCGAGCGAGGCCCTGTTCCGCTATCGTGCACCATCGGGAACCGTGGGAAATCATGATCAGATTGCTTCTGGCT
>CAYUMA010000050.1:0-4279 GCA_964445675.1 uncultured Pseudomonadales bacterium
CGCAGCGATCGGCGAGCTGCTTGTCGTGGGTCACCAGAACGCGGGTTGTCGCAAATGCCACGTTCAGTTCCAACAGCAGATCGATGATCTTCGCCCCCGTCACGGAGTCGAGGTTGCCGGTCGGTTCATCCGCGAACAACACCTTCGGGCGCGACGCAAATGCGCGCGCGATCGCGACGCGTTGTTGTTCACCGCCCGACAGCTGGCGCGGGTAGTGGCCCGTGCGCTCGCTCAAACCGACGCGACGCAACAGTTCCAGCGCATCGCCGCGCGGATCCGGATCGCCCCTCAACTCACCCGGCAGCATCACGTTCTCGAGCGCGGTCAAGCTGCCGAGCAATTGAAACGACTGAAACACGAACCCGACGAGTTCCCCGCGCAAACGCGCGCGTTGCTCTTCCGAGAGCTCAGTGAGCTCGTGACCATCCAACGCAACCGTACCGCTCGTGGGTGTGTCGAGACCCGCGAGGATCCCGAGCAGGGTCGTCTTGCCGGAGCCCGACGCGCCGACGATCGCGACGCTTTCACCCGCGTTGATTTCCAGATCGATGGCATCCAAGATCACGAGTTCTTCGGCTGTGCCGGCGTGAGTGGAAACGATCTTCGTGATGCGGTGCGCAACAAGAACAGGTGTAGGCATGCGGGGTCTGGCCTGGTTACTGCTTGCGGTCTCGTGGGCTGCGATCGCGGAGACCCCGATCGAGGCCAGGACCATTCTGGTCTTGGGTGACAGTATCAGCGCGGCATATGGTATTCAACGCGAGCAGGGCTGGGTCGCATTGCTCGAAGCGCGCGTCGCAGCACTCGCGGTGCCGCATCAGGTCGTGAACGCGAGCATCAGCGGCGACACGACGGGGGGTGCGTTAGCACGACTGCCGCGTGCACTCGACGTGCACAAACCCGACCTCGTCGTCATCGAAGTGGGCGGCAACGATGCGTTGCGCGGCTACCCGATCGATCGCATCGAACGCAATCTCGATGCGATGGTGACGCTCTCGAAGGACGCCGGCGCTGCGGTGCTGGTGCTCGGGATGGAAATCCCACCGAACTACGGTGCGCGCTATACGCAGGCCTTCCACAACGTCTATGCACAGGTGGCCGCGCGCGCCGGGGCACCGCTCGTGCCGTTTCTGCTCGACGGTGTGGCGACCGATTCGGCGCTGATGCAGGCCGACGGGATACATCCGACGGCCGCCGCTCAGCCGCGGCTGCTCGAGAACGTCTGGCCAACCTTGAAGGCGCTACTGTGATGCGCCCGTGCGGATGTCGCTACAATGCGGCTCTACCCTGGGGAATGGGATCCGTATGACGCTGGCCAGCGCACGCACCAAAAACGATACCAAGTACAACCTGGTCCTGTCGGCGCTGGAACTCTTTGCCGAACACGGCGTAGACGCGGTATCGATGCGCACGATCAACAACGCGGCGGGCACCAAGAACGCGTCCGCCGTGCATTATCATTTCGGCAGCAAAGTCGGCATCATCGAGGCGATCATTGCGTTCATCCGAGCCGAGCTCGACACATCGCGGCTCGACGCGCTCACCGCGTTGGAGGAACGCGTTCGCAACGGCGAGGCACCGGGTACCCGCGAAATCATGTGGGCCGCGTTCCACCCGTATTACCGGCTTTACAACACGCCCGAGTACGGCCTCCATGCGCTGCGATTCATCGCGCGCCTGCAGATCGATATGAGCCCCGAGATCCAGGAAATTCTGAATCGCGATACACACCAGATCGCACACCGGTTCGACGCGCTGCTCGCGCGCGCATTGCCCGAGCTGCCTGATCAGATCCGACGCACGCGTTATCTGTATTTCTGGACGCTGACCGTGCAGATGTTCGCGGGTTCCGGGAACCTCGCTTCGACCGTGTTCGGCGATCTTCGAACCTGCGTCGATACCGAGCGGCTGCAGCGCTGCTTCGATTTCCTCGTCGGCGGGATGGAAGGCAGCATCACGCAGACGCCGACCTGAACTAGAGCGAACTCACCGTGTGGCCGCCGTCGACGACGACGATCGAACCGGTCATGTAGCGCGACGCATCCGACGCCAGCAGCAACAGCGGGCCATCGAGGTCGCTGAACTCTCCGAGCCTGCGCTGCGGGATCCGCTTGACGAACTCCTCCGCAATGTCGCTGTCGAGCAGCGCCTTGCTGACGTTCGTGTAGATGTATCCGGGCGCGAGCGCGTTGACGCGGATGTTGTGCTTCGCGCCCTCGAGCGCCATCACGCGGGTGGCCTGGTTGACGCCCGCTTTCGATACCGCGTACGGGAAGATGCCTTTCGTCGTCCGCTCACTCGTGATCGAGCTGATGTTGATGACGACAGCACCGGGACGGCGGTGCGCGATCACCCGGCGCGTCAGTTCGCGCGTCATCCACCACAGACCTTTCAGATTCGTGTCGAGCACCGTGTCCCAGCTGTCGTCCTCGAGCGTGACATAGGTATAAGCGCCGGCTTCGACGCCCGCGTTGTTGACGAGGATGTCAGCGGGGCCGAATCGTTCATGCGCGGCATCGAAAAATGCAGTCACGCTGCGCGCGTCACAGACGTCGAGCGCAACGGCCGCGGCTTCACCGCCCGCGGCTCGGATTTCGCTGACGCGATCCTCGAGCTTGTCGACGCTGCGCGCGCCGAGCACCACGCTCGCCCCCGCGCCGGCGAGCGTCCCGGCGAGATGCCGCCCGATTCCCGTCGATGCCCCCGACAACAACGCGACCTTGCCTCGCAGCGAGAACATGTCCATCAGCATCACCCTCGCCGTTGATCTGCAATCGTTGCTGGCATGCTTGTGTGAAGCGTGATTGCGTTCACCGTAAATCCGACGTGCCGCTCACCGCGCGCAGCCGCAAGCCGTGACTGTCGCGCGCGTTCAGCAAACGCGGCGCGTTGTTGCTCGGTCTGCGCGCCAACGCAATATGCGCAGCTGACATCGAGCACATAGTCGCTCGACGCCGTGTCGGCCTCGGTCAACGCGTGGCGGCACGCGTGGCACACCGCGTGAGTGCCTTGATTCAGGTCGTCATTGACCGACACCCGCTGATCGAACACAAAACACTCGCCGCTGAATCGATTGTCCGCGCCGACGCACGCGAGGTAGTTCAGCACGCCGCCGTCGAGTTGATAAACCTCGTCGAAGCCGCGCTCGAGCAGCAACGCGCTTGCCTTCTCGCAACGGATCCCGCCGGTACAAAAGAGCGCGACGCGCCGATGGCGCGCCGGATCCAGCGTTGCGGCGAACGCGGGAAACTCGCGAAACGAACGCGTGCCGGGGTCCACGGCGCCGGGGAATGTACCGAGCGCGATTTCATATCGATTGCGTGCGTCGATGACGGTCACGTCCGGCTCATCGAGCAGCTGATTCCATGCTGCGGCGTCGACGTGCACGCCGGTGCGTCGCGAAGGATCGACCGATTGATGCATGGCGACGAGTTCGTTTCGCACCCTCACCTTCAACCGATAGAAGATCGGGTTGTCCGGGTCGCCGCGTGAAAAACGCACCAAAAGACCCGCGAACCGCGGATCACGTTCGAGTTGTTCGACGAATCGCGCGACCGCATCGCCCGTCACGGTTGCGTTGATGCCCTCGCAGGCGAGCAGGATGGTCCCGCGCAAATCGCATTGTGCCGCGAGATCCTGCACGTGCGCCGCGATCGCGTGCGGATCATCGATTGCGACAAACCGGTAAAAGGTCGCGACGTTCATTGGCTACGTTCGCGCGAGCCACCCAAACACGGCGGCGACATCGGCGCGGAGCCGAATCGTTCGCGCCATTCCGACTCGGTGTACGTGTGCAGCGCGAGCGCATGAACCGATCCGGCGAGTTCGTCGGCGAGCACGCCGTTGACGCGCCGATGGCGCGCGAGCAGCCGTTGGCCTTCGAATTCAGCCGCGACCAGCACCACCTTGAAATGGCTCTGCGATCCGGGTGCCACGTTGTGATTGCCGCTCTCGTTGATCACTTCGAGGTGCAACGGCGAAAACGCGTGCGCGAGTTTGGATTCGATCGTGTCCTGCGTCGTCATCGGAGGGTGTGGGTGCGGAGTCCGCGCGTATTGTAGCGACAATGCGTCGGCCACGAGCACGTCACGCGGCGAGCACGATCACGGAGACGTTGTCGAAACCGCCGGCGCTCAGGGCCGCATCGATCAGTGCATCGGCCAACGGCGCCACGTCGGCTCCAGCATTGAGCGTGCACAGCCGCGCGATCGACGCATCGTCGATCATGTCGGTCAAGCCGTCGCTGCACAGCAGAAACCGGTCGCCGTCGCGCGCATCG
>CAYUMA010000051.1:0-1559 GCA_964445675.1 uncultured Pseudomonadales bacterium
TCGCCTTTGACGAACCGATCAGCGAGGAAGAGTTTGCGCTGTGGATCGAACAGTTGTTCCACGTCGCGCGTGAAAATGTAGCCGCGCTCGAACAGTCGTGTGTAGATCGCTTCGCAACGCCTGCGGTTTTCGTCCGAGTGCGTCGAGTAGTAGTTGTCATGGTCGATGGCGAAGCGTTTGAAATCCTGTTCGTGTTCGGCGCGAATGCTCTCGATCAGTTGCTCCGGCGGCACGCCGAGTTGTTCGGCCTTCAGCATCGTCGCGGTACCGTGGGTGTCGTCGGCGCAGACGTAGATGCACTGATGACCCCGCAGGCGCTGGAAGCGTACCCAGATGTCGGTCTGGATGTGTTCGAGCAGATGTCCCAGATGAATCGATCCATTCGCGTTGGGCAGCGCGCTGGTCACCAGGATTTTTCGGGGCCCGGACATGGGTGACATCGGTGAAAATGAGAAGGGCGCGACTATACGCGTCCGGCCATGCCTTTGCATCATCGCTTGGTTTTTCGCTGGCCGAACCTATAATGCGCGCACTTTCAAATGGGTGAACGCGTCATGCCGAACAACGCTGCAATTGAGCGATTCACCGATCCATACCTCGGCGTGAGCTGGCAGTCACTGGGTGCGCTCGAGCGGGTCGAACAGCGCGGCGGCATCGTTCATGTCGACGTCGTACTCGGTTATCCGGCGGAAGGGCTGCAAGAGGAACTCGCACAGCGACTCAGTGAGGCCGTTGGCGCGCCGGTTGCGTTGTCGCTGAAATTCGACCCTCCGGCGTTGAGCGCGAGTCCGACGCTGAGCGGCGTTAAAAACATCATCGCGATCGCGTCCGGCAAGGGCGGCGTCGGCAAATCGACGACCGCGGTCAATCTTGCGCTCGCATTGGCGCGGGAAGGCGCGAAGGTCGGCATCCTGGATGCGGACATCTACGGCCCGAGCCTCGGCATCATGTTGGGGGTCCCGGTCGGACAGCGCCCGGAGGTCAAGGACGAGAAGTTCTTTTTGCCGATCAAGGCGCACGGGTTGCAGTCGATGTCGATGAGCTATCTGGTTTCGAAAGACACGCCGATGGTCTGGCGCGGGCCGATGGCGTCGAGTGCGTTGACGCAAATGCTGAATCAGACGCTGTGGGATCGGCTCGACTATCTGTTGGTCGACATGCCGCCGGGTACCGGCGACATCCAACTGACGTTGTCGCAACGCGCGGCCGTCGCGGGTGCGGTGATCGTCACGACCCCACAGGACATTGCTTTGCAGGACGCGGCGAAAGGGATCGAAATGTTCCGCAAGGTGACGGTACCGGTGCTCGGCATCGTCGAAAACATGGGCCTGCACGTCTGTCCGAAGTGCGGCCACGAGAGTCACATCTTCGGCGCCGGCGGCGGTGCGCGCAGTGCGGGCGACTACGACACCGCACTGCTGGCAACACTGCCGCTGGCAATGGACATACGCGAACAGGCAGACTCGGGGCGACCGACCGTCGTGGTCGATCCCGACGGCACGCTTGCGCGCGCGTACCGCGATGGCGCACGCCATCTGGCCGCGCGCTTGTGGCAGATA
>CAYUMA010000052.1:0-14010 GCA_964445675.1 uncultured Pseudomonadales bacterium
GGCATCACGGATCCGCGACCAGAACCCGCGCGCCACCTCTCAACCGACTTAGAACTCTCTATCTGACTATCTGAACTTTTTATCTGAACATCGCGCTAACCGACTCTTCATTGCTAACGCGACGAATCGCCTCGGCCAGCAGTCGGTCCAGACTCAACTGATTGATGCGCTTGCACGCCTTCGCTTCTGGCGACAGTGGAATCGTGTCGGTGACGTAAATCGCATCGAGCGCGGACTCTTCGATCCGTTCGATCGCGGGACCGGACAACACCGCGTGCGTGATGTAGGCGACGACGCCCAAGGCGCCCCGTTCTTTCAATGCGCCGGCCGCCTGACACAGCGTGCCGGCGGTGTCGACGATGTCGTCGACCATGATGCACGTGCGCCCTTCGACATCGCCGATCACGTTCATCACTTCCGACTCGTTCGCTTTTGGCCTGCGTTTGTCGATGATCGCGAGATCCGTGTCGTTGATCAGTTTTGCAATGGCGCGCGCACGCACCACACCACCCACGTCGGGCGAAATCACCATCGGATTCGGGTAGCGCTGCGCGAGCGCATGATCGACGAGCAGCGGTGATGCGTAGACATTGTCGACCGGCACGTTGAAGAAGCCCTGGATCTGATCCGCGTGCAGGTCGACGGTGAGAACTCGATTCACACCGGCGACCGCCAGCATGTCGGCTACGACCTTTGCAGTGATCGGCACCCGCGCCGAACGCGGCCGTCGATCCTGCCGCGCATAGCCGAAATATGGCATCACCGCCGTGATTCTGCTCGCCGACGCGCGCTTGATCGCGTCGGCCATCACCATCAATTCCATCAGGTTGTCGTTGGTCGGTGCGCAGGTCGACTGCAGCATGAACACGTCTGCGCCGCGGACGTTGGCGTGAATCTCCACGCGAACTTCGCCATCGCTGAAGCGATCGACGTCCGCCGCGCCAAGATTGATTCGCAACTCGTGCGCGACGCGGCGCGCGAGTTCAGGGTGCGAATTACCGGCAAAAACAATCAGATTGCTCAAAAGCGGTCACTCTCAATGGCTGGGGCGCTAGGATGACTCGGGCCAAGGGCCCTCGCCCTGCGGGCCAGCGTCGCTGCGCGCCGCTGTTTCCTAGCGCCGCCACACTCCTCTATTCGCTCACTCTCAATGGCTGGGGCGCTAGGATTCGAACCTAGGTATGGCGGGATCAAAACCCGCTGCCTTACCGCTTGGCGACGCCCCAAGTCGTAATCTCAACGATGATTTCTGGTTGCGGGAGCGTGGGCCCCGGATCGCGGAAGGGCGGTATTTTGATGATCGGTCTACAGGGTGTCAATTAAAGCCGGCCGCTCCGCAAATGACCATTCGCTCGGCAGCAGCGTGACTTTGATCGCGTCGCGCAGTGCGATGATTCGGCCCGGCAAGCGCGCGCCGCCCGCGTCGACACGATATCGAGAGAATTCCAGCCGCCACGACAACTGCTCGAGCAGCGTCAGATTACCGCCGGTATCGGTCGTCCGCGCGGCGACCGCGAGGCCCGGCACCTGCTCGCCCCGGATCCAGTGCATCAGCGCATCCACCGGCAGCGTGAAGCCGAGCCAACGTTGCATCGCGGCGTCGCTGTCGTGCTCGCGATACACCTCGCCCTTCGAGGTATAGACCGTGACGCCTCCGGCGTCGGCGACCCAGCGACTATGGCCTTGGCCCCACGGGCCCCACAGGTCGATCTCGTCGTGTGACGCGGAGTGTTGCCAGCTGAAATTCGCCGTGAAGCCGTCGTCGCCCTGCCGCACCGCGAGGCGCCCTTTGACCGCGAATCCGCCGACGTCGGGCACCGCCAGCGGCGGCTCGTTCCGCAGAGCGGCGCAGCCAACGACTGTGACGAGCACCACGATGTGGGCGCCGATGCGTCGACACCGCGAAAACGCTTTGCGAAATAACAGGTTAGCGGAACGATACATCTAAACTCCGGCGCGGCTTTGCTATGATGTCGCGTCCGATCGGAATGCCACTGATGGCGATTCTCGCGTACGGCCTGAACTTTCGCACTGCACCCATCGATCTGCGGGAGCGAATCGCGTTTCCGCTCGACAGCCTCGTCCAGGCACATCGAGACCTGACGCAGTCTGTGCCGGCGGTCGGCGAGGTCGCAATCCTGTCGACGTGCAACCGCACAGAGTTGTATTGCTCCGCCGATCTGAACGACCACGAAGTGCTCGTGGACTGGTTGTCCCGCTATCGCAACGTCGCACCCTCCGACATACGCGAAGCGGCCTACGCGCACTGGGACCGCGACGCGGCAAGACATTTGATGCGCGTCGCGGCGGGTCTGGATTCACAGGTCCTCGGCGAACCGCAGATCCTCGGTCAGGTGAAGGATGCGTACGATACCGCACGCGAAGCCGGCACCCTCGGCCCTGAACTGAGCCTGTTGTCGCAGTTCACGCTGAACGTCGCCAAGCAGGTGCGCACCGATACCGACATCGGCCGCAATCCGGTGTCGGTCGCGTATGCGGCGGTCACCCTCGCACAACAGATTTTCGCAGACTTGTCGCATAACTCGGCACTGCTGCTCGGCGCCGGCGACATGATCGAGTTGGTCGCGCAGCACCTGCGCGACGCGGGTATTCGTTCGATGACGATCGCCAACCGCACGCTCGCGAATGCGCGTGATCTCGCGGCGCGTGTCGGCGCTCGCGCGATTCAACTCACCGACGTGCCGAGCGTGCTCGCCGAGCACGACATCGTCATTGCCTCGACCGGCAGTCCATTTCCGGTGCTGGGTAAAGGCGCGGTAGAAGCCGCGATACGCACCCGCAGGCACCGGCCGATGTTCATGGTCGACATCGCCGTGCCGCGTGATATCGAGCCCGAAGTGGCGCAGTTGCGCGACGTCTACCTGTATTCGATCGACGACCTCACGCAGATCATCGAGAGCAACGTCAACCAGCGCCGCCGCGCTGCAGACACGGCGGAAGACATGATCGTTGCGGGTACCGACCGCTACTTCCGCGAAAAGCGTATCCGCGACGCACAACACCTGCTGACGAGTTTCCGCGGTCGCGCCGAAGTGCTGCAACTGCAGGAGCTCGAGCGCGCGCGCCAACGGCTCAGCAATGGCGAGGACGTCGACGAAGTGCTGAAAGTTCTAGCCAGGGCGCTGACCAACAAGCTGATCCACGAGCCGACAATCGCAATCCGCGAAGCCAGCGCCGAAGGGCGCCACGACATGCTCGACTACGTGCGCACCCTGTACGGCTTAGACAAGCCGGACTAAACCATCACCGATGACGCTCTCGCGGTCCATCCTCGCAACGCTGGATGATCTCGTTGATCGTCACGAAGAGATCGCCGCATTGCTGGGCGAAGCCGACGTCGTGTCGAACCGGGACAAGTTCACGGCGCTCTCGCGAGAATATTCGGATCTCGAACCGATCGTGGGCCGCTACCGCACTCTCCGACTGCTGCGGGAGCAGATCGACGAGGCGAGCGCCATGCTCGAGGACGACGACGCGGAAATGCGGCAACTCGCGACCGACGACCGCGCCACGTTGCGCGATCGCGTCGCGTCGGTGGAGATCGAAATCAAGGCGCTGCTGGTGCCAAAGGATCCGCACGACGAGGCGAACATCTTCCTCGAGATCCGCGCCGGCACCGGCGGCGACGAAGCGGCCATCTTCGCTGGCGACCTGTTCCGTATGTACGCCCGCTTTGCGGAAATGCGCGGCTGGCGCCTCCAGATATTGAACGAGCGACCCGGCGAGCACGGAGGCTTCAAGGAGATCATCAGTCGCGTCGAAGGCGAGCACGTGTACAGCCAACTCAAATTCGAGTCGGGCGTGCATCGCGTGCAACGCGTGCCGCAGACGGAATCACAAGGGCGCATCCACACGTCGGCGTGCACCGTGGCGATACTGCCCGAAGCAGACGACATCGAAGAGATCGACATCCCGAAGAGCGACTTGCGAGTCGATACGTATCGCTCCTCCGGCGCCGGCGGACAGCACGTCAACAAAACCGACTCGGCCGTGCGGCTGACGCACCTTCCGTCCGGCCTTGTCGTCGAGTGTCAGGACGAGCGCTCGCAGCACAAGAATCGCGCACGGGCGATGTCGTTGCTGAGGGCGCGGCTGCTCGACCTCGCGCGTCACACGCAGCAGCAGGAACAGGCCCAGTCGCGCCGTCTGCTCGTCGGCAGCGGTGATCGTTCCGAGCGCATTCGCACTTACAACTTCCCGCAGGGCCGCCTCACCGACCACCGCATCAACCTGACGCTGTACAAGCTCGGCGAGATCATGGAAGGCCACCTCGACGAAGTGATCGATCCACTGGTGCAAGAGCATCAAGCCGAGGCACTGGCGGCGCTCGGTGATGCGGCCGCCTGATTTCGCTTGATGTAAACGTGACAACGATTGCCGAGTTTTTGCGCAATGCAGGCGCCGGCTCGATTCGGCGCGACGTCGAGGTCCTGCTGGCTGCCGCGCTCGGCGTGCAGCGCGTGTATCTGTACGCGCACGGCGACGAGCCGTTGACCGGACCCGCCGCCGACCAAGCGCAAACCATGTTGCGACGCTATCGCGCCGGCACCCCGCTCGCGTACGTCATCGGCCGGCGCGACTTCTGGAATCTTTCACTCGAAGTCTCGCCCGACGTTTTGATTCCGCGTCCCGAAACCGAATTGCTCGTCGAGCTCGCGTTGCAACGGCTGCCGCCGCGCGCGCGTGTGCTGGATCTGGGTACCGGTTCCGGTGCCGTTGCGCTCGCAATCAAGCAGGCGCGCGCCGACTGTGACGTGACGGGGACTGATATCTCCGCACAGGCGATCACCATCGCGCAGCGTAATGCAGCCACGCACGCGCTCGACGTCAATTGGCGTGTCGGCGACTGGTACACGGCAAGCGACGACGTCTACAACCTGATCGTCGCCAATCCTCCGTACATTGCCGAAGCGGACCCGCACCTCGATGCACTCGTTGGCGAACCGAGGCTGGCACTCGTTGCCGGCGTCGACGGACTGGACGCATTGCGGATCATCATGCACGGCGCGCCGGCCCGCCTCGTCGGCGAAGGATCGTTGCTCGTCGAACATGGCTTCAACCAAGGCGGCGCAGTCCGGGCTCTATTCGAACTGGCCGGCCTGCGCGACATCGAGACACACCGCGATCTGGCCAAAAACGAACGTGTTACGCTGGGGACACGATGAACGACGATCAGCTGCTTCGGTACAGCCGCCAGATCATGCTCCCGTCCGTCGACATCGACGGGCAGGAGCGTCTGCTCGCATCGACCGTACTGATCGTGGGTCTTGGCGGGCTCGGCTCGCCGATCGCGCTGTACCTGGCGGCCGCGGGTGTCGGGCATCTCGTGCTCGCGGATCACGACGCGGTCGACTTGTCGAACCTGCAACGCCAGATCGCGCACCACACCGCATCCGTTGGCAAACCGAAGGTCGAATCAGCGGCGGCCGCAATCCGGGCGCTGAATCCCGACACACGCATCACGTTGCTCAACGAACGTCTCGCGGGAGATGCGCTGGCGCGCGCCGTCGAACGCGTCGACCTGGTACTCGACGGCACCGACAACTTCGGCGCGCGCTACGCGATCAACGACGCCTGCTTCGCGGCGGGCAAGCCGCTGGTGTCGGGCGCGGCAATCCGTATGGAAGGACAGGTGGCGGTTTTCGACCCACGCGTCGTCGACTCACCGTGTTACCGCTGTCTGTATCCGCAGGCCGACGATGCGACAGCGCTGAACTGTTCCGACAACGGTGTCGCCGCGCCGCTCGTCGGCATCATCGGCACAGTGCAGGCGATGGAGGCGTGGAAGCTGCTGACGGGCACCGGTAGCGCGCTCGTCGGCCACGTGCTGTATCTCGATGCGCTGCAGATGGAGTGGCACAAACTCAGACTGCGGCGCAACCCGGCCTGCATCTTTCACAGCTGATAGCAGCTACACGCGCGTCAAACGATGGCATAGGCGCTCGATCAACGGTGTCTTCACAGCGTCGACGCGATGCGGCCCACCGAGGTCCGCGAGTTGCGTCACCCGCAGATCGATCAGCCCGCACGGATTGATGCGGCTGAACGGTTCCAGGTCCATCTGTACGTTGAGCGCGAGCCCGTGGTACGAACAGCCGCGCTTGATGCGCAGGCCCAACGACGCAACTTTGGCGCCGTCGACATAGACGCCGGGCGCATCGCGGCGGTTCGCGGCGGCGATTCCATAGCTCGCGAGCAGATCGATGATTGACCCTTCAATCGCCGTGACGAGGCCGCGCGGCGACAGGCCGCCGCGCCGGATGTCGAGCATCAGGTAGACGACCAGTTGCCCGGGACCGTGATAGGTCACCTGACCGCCGCGGTCCGATTGCACCACTTCGATGTCGCCCGGCGCGAGCAGATGCTCGGCGCGACCGGCCTGGCCTTGCGTGAAGACGCTCTCGTGCTCCGTGAGCCACAGTTCGTCTATTGTGTCGGCCGTGCGATCTGCCGTGAACGCCTGCATCGCTCGGAACACCGGCGTATAGCGGGTGCGACCGAGATCGATGGCTTCCATCAGAGGACGAGGCGAACCAGCGGATGCGCCTTCAATGTCTCGTGCAGTTCGCGCAGCTGTGGCTCACCGGTCGCGCGGATCGTGATCGTGACGGCGCAATAGTTGCCGGCACGACTCGCGCGCACCTGCACGTGCTCCTCGGTGAATTCGGGCGCGTGCCGGCGTGTCAGCTCGATCACCGTCTCGGTGAACGAGTCGCGGTTCTCGCCGACGATTTTCACGGGATAGTCACACGGAAAGACGATCCGGTGCGATTCCTCGGTCAATTCAACAGCTCCCGGAAGAACAGATAGATGCTGTGCCACAAACGTTTGAAGAAGCCCGCTTCCGCGATTGCATTCTGTGCGGTCAGCGGCACCTGCACTACCAATTTGTCATCGAGCAGCACGCGCAGTTCCCCAAACGCATCGCCGACCGCGAGCGGCGCCCGGATAACGCGGGCCACGTCGGTCTCGGCCTTCAGGTCAGCGTAGCGGCCACGCAGAATCGTCACAAAGACCGGCGCGGCGACGCCGAGCTGCACCTCGTTCTCCTGCCCATACCAGACCTCCCCGGTGCGCAGCATGACGCCGGGCTCGTAGAGCTTGTGCGTCTCGAAAAAGCGATAGCCGAACGACAGCAGCTTCTGGCTCTCGCGCATGCGCGCTTCATCGCTGTCGGTTCCCATGACGACGGAGATCAGCCGCATGCCGTCACGCAGCGCGCTCGCGATCAGGCAATAGCCGGCTTCCGCGGTATGCCCCGTCTTGACACCATCGACGGTGCGGTCGCGCCACAGCAATCGATTCCGGTTCGGCTGATCGATGTTGTTGTAGCGGAACGACTTCTCCGCGTAGATCGTATAGTGCTCGGGATGGTCGCGGATCAGCGCGCGGGCGAGCGTCGCGAGGTCGCGCACGGTGCTGTAGTGCTCGGGATCCGGCAAGCCGTCGCTGTTGACGAAGTGCGTGCCGAACATCCCCAGGGTCTTCGCTTGCTGGTTCATCAGATCGACGAACGCGTCTTCGCTGCCGGCGATGTACTCCGCAACCGCGACAGTCGCGTCGTTACCCGACTGGATGATCACGCCACGCAACAGGTCTGCGAGCTTTACCGTCGTACCTTCACGAATGAACATCGCCGATTGTCTTTCCGAGGGCGCGGCGTGCTTCCACGCGTTCACACTGATCGGAACGTCGTCGGTCAGGTGGATACGGCCCGACTCGATCTCACGCGCCGCGATATAGCTCGTCATGATTTTCGTCAGGCTCGCCGGCGGCCGTTTTTCGTCGACGTTCTTCTCGGTGAGGATATCGCCGGTATCAAAATCCATCAGGATGTAGGCAGTCGCATTGATCTCCGGCGGTTGCGGCGGGCCCGATGGCGGCGCAGGTTCCGCTGCGATCGCCAGCAACGGACATAGCAACAGCCACAACAAGCTGGCGACGGTCATCCAGGGTCTGGCAGTCATGTTTGCCTTGCTCAAATGGTGAGTTCAGATAGTGAAGGGAAAAACGCGGCGGCGATTGTACGTTATTCTTCGATGATCAGCGGTTTGGAGAACGCCGCAGCGACAATGAGCGCCTGCAGCCGCAGCGCTTCACTCATTCGTGCCAACGGCCCGATCCGCACGCGGTACCAACGATCGCTCGATGGACTCTGCACATGCACGTCGTCACCGACGACCGGGCGCAGATCGCGCTGCAGCCGCTCTGCGCCCGCCGAATTGGCGAATGCACCGGCTTGCAGAAATATCCGCGCGGAATTCGCCTCGGTCGAGCGCGTCGATGCGTCGTCTGCTGCGACGGCAGGCCGGGTGTCCTGGTCGGCCGCTGCAATCTGCTCGATGTCATCGGTGCCATCGACGAGTTCGAGCGAGACCCGCGTCACGCCCTGGTTGGCAAAGCCCAGCTTCACTGCGGCCGCGTACGACAGATCGATCAGGCGGTCGTCATGAAAGGGTCCGCGATCGTTGACGCGCACGATCACGCTGCGCCGATTCGTAAGATTGGTGACGCGCAAGTAGGACGGTAGCGGCAGGCTCCGATGCGCCGCCGTCAGCTGGTACATGTCGTACGGCTCACCGCTCGACGTCAGCCGACCATGGAACTTCGTGCCGTACCACGACGCAGTGCCGTATTCCCGATAGCGCCCGGGATTCGGCAGCACGTAGTACGTCTTGCCAAGTACCTCGTAAGGACTCTTGTTGCCGTAACGGCTCGGCGGTTCGATGTGGGGCACCGGGTCCGGCAGCTGGCTCAGGTCCGGCGGATGACTCGGCGCCCTATCGGGATCGTGATCGCCCGTCGGCGCCGTTGAACACGCAGTGAGCAACAGCGTCAAAGTCGCCGCGATCGGCAGGCGCGGGATACGCGAATGCAGCGTCATCGGGGGAGCGCTTCCGCCATAGCCACCTCCGCCGCGCGCGTCGCAATCGCCTGGCCGAGCTGATGCACCGCGAGCGCGTACATGCTGCTGTGGTTGTAGCGCGTGATCACGTAGAAGTTGTGCAAACCCACCCAGTACTCGGCGCCGGCCTCTCCGTCCATTCGGTACAGGCCCGCTTCGGCTGCATCCGGCAGACCCGCCACCGTCACCCCGAGCGCGCGCAACTGGCCCACTGTGTAGGAGAGATTCAGGCCTTCGTTCGCGACGGCGTTCGCGCGCGGTGAGCTGATCGACGCGGGTTCGACGACGTGGCCTTCAGCGGTCCAGCCGTGACGCCTGAAATAGTTCGCGACACTGCCGATTGCGTCGGACGTATTCGTCCAGATGTCGCGCTTGCCGTCGCCGTCATAGTCCACCGCATAACTGCGGAAGCTCGACGGGATGAACTGGCCGTAACCCATCGCGCCCGCATATGACCCGGTCAGCGAACGCGGATCGATGCCTTCCTCGCGCGCAAGCAGCAGGAACTGCGTGAGTTCGCTGCGGAAAAAATTGCTGCGCGGCGGGTAGTCGAACGCGAGCGTCGCAAGCGCATCCAGCACGCGATAGGTGCCGACATTGCGGCCGTAGCGGGTCTCCACGCCGATGATCGCAACGATGATCTCGGCCGGCACAGCGTATTCCTGCTGCGCCCGCGCGAGTATCGCCGCGTTGGCGCGCCAGAATTCGACGCCCTGCGCGATGCGGGTGTCCGTGATGAATATCTCGCGATACTCCGACCAGGGCTTGGTCTTTTCGGCCGGGCGTGCGATCGCGTCCAGAATGTTCTGTTTCCGCTGCGCGTCCTTGAACAGATTGTTCAACTCGTCGCGCGAGAAGCCCTGCTGCAGCGCCAACTGATCGAGATACGCATCGACCTCGGCGCGACCGATGAAATCCGCCGCGGCGAATCCATACAACGCGTAGAGCAACGCGGCGGCCACGCTGACCATCGCCGCTGTTCGCATGATCAACAACTCCCTGTCACCAGCCGCGATGCGTGTAGATCGACATGACGATACCGAAGCCCGCAAGCAGAGTCATCGCAGACGTACCGCCGTAACTCACGAGCGGCAGCGGCACCCCGACCACTGGCAGCAACCCGGAGACCATCGCGATGTTAACAAATACGTATCCGAAGAACGTCAGCGTCAACCCGCCGACCGTGAGGCGCCCGAACGTCTGTCGCGCCTGCGTTGCGATATAGAGGCCGCGCGCGATGATGACGAGATACAGCACCAGCAGTGTGATCACACCGATCAGCCCGAGTTCCTCGGCGACGACCGCGATGATGAAGTCGGTCTGGCCTTCCGGCAGGAACTCGAGATTCGACTGCGTGCCCTCGAAGAGCCCTTTGCCAAACACGCCGCCCGAACCGATCGCGGTGGTCGATTGAATGATGTTCCAACCGGCGCCGAGCGGGTCGCGTTCCGGATCGAACAGCGTCAGCACGCGGTCGCGCTGATAGTCGCGCATCACGTACCACAAGGCCGGCGCCGCCGCCGCGGCAGCGACTGCGGCCAATGCGATCCACCGCCATAGCAGTCCCGACAGGACGACCACGGCGAGTCCGGCCGCGGCGACCAGGATGCCGGTTCCCAGATCGGGTTGAACCGCGATCAACCCGGCCGGCGCGGCTATCAACACCAGCGCCATCGCGAGATGTCCGAACCGAGGCGGCAGTGGGCGGTCGTGGAAATACCACGCGACCATCAGCGGCACCGCAATCTTCATGATCTCGGACGGCTGGAACCGCGGCAGCCCCGGGATTTCGAGCCAGCGCTGCGAACCTTTGACGATGACCCCGAAAAAAAGCACCGCGACGAGCATGACCATACCGACGCCGTACAGCAGTGGTGTCCAGCGCAGGTAAAAGCCCGGCTCGAATTGCGCTGCGACCACCATGATGCCGAGCGCCAGCAGTATCCGGATGACCTGCCCGTCGAATGCCGAGATATCGCGACCCAGCGCGCTGAACAATACGACCAGCCCGAACGCGATCACGCCGAGCAGCGCCAGCAGCAACAGCGGATCGAGATGCATGTTGTTCAGCCGGCGAACGGCCGGGAGACCTCCGCCGGGCAGCGAGCGGACATAGTCCCGACTACTCATCGCACGGCCAGATGCGGCAGCAGGAACGCGTCGATGACCTGACGCGCCACCGGCGCTGCTACCGCGCTGCCGCCACCGCCGTTCTCGACCAGCACGGACACCGCGATCTCCGGCGCGTCGGCCGGCGCAAATGCAATGAACCACGCGTGCTTGCGCTGGAACTCCGACAGTTCTTTTTCGTTGTACGTCTCGCCCTGTTTGATGCCAACCACCTGCGCGGTCCCGGATTTTCCAGCCATCCGATACGGCAGGTTCTGACCGATCGCGACGAACGCGGTTCCGCTCTGCTGATATCCGAGATTGCCGCGATGCACGACCATTTCCATTGCATCGACCATGTGCTCCCAGTCGGCCGCCGTCACCAGGCCGGTGACGTCGGGCAATGGCGGCGGCGGATCCCATTCGACCAACGCTTGATCGCTCGACAGCAACAGGCGCGGCCGCATCCAATGGCCACGATTGGCGATCAACGCAGCTACCGTGGCCATTTGCAGTGGCGTTGCCAACACATCGCCCTGGCCCACGCCCATGTTGATGGTGTCGCCGGGATACCACGGTTCGCCCTTGGCGCCCCGCTTCCAGACCGGATCCGGCAGCCGGCCGGGCAAGGCGTCGAGCACATCCACCGTCGTATTGCGTCCATAGCCGAACTTGGACGCACAACCCACGAGATCATCGATATTCAACCGCGACGCGAGGTCATAGAAGTACACGTTCGACGATCGATAGATCGCGCGCGTCAGATCCACGATGCCCTGACCGCCGCTGTTGCCCTTGGTCCAACTCCAGTCGCGATAGATACGCGCCTGGCCCGGCAAGCGGAAGAAGCCGTGATCCGAGATCGTGCGGTCCCAGTTCGTCGCGCCGAGCGCCAGCCCGCAAATCGCGACCGTCGGCTTGAATGTCGATCCTGGCGCGTACTGACCACTCGTTGCACGGTTGAACAGCGGCATGCGCCGGTCTTCGCTGAGTTCTTTGTAGTGCGTCGCGCTGATGCCGGTAACGAACATATTCGGGTCGTAGCCGGGGTTACTGACGAGCGCGAGAATCCCGCCGGTGCGCGGGTCGATTGCAACGATGGCGCCGCGGCGTTCGCCGAGCGCGTTGGTCGCCGCGAGCTGAAGCAGCGAATCGAGTTGCAGCGTCAGGTTCTGGCCCGCGACCGGCGGCTGTACGCTGAGCACCTTGCGAATTCGACCGCGCGCATCCGTCTCGACCTGCTGATAGCCGACCTCACCGTGCAGCGAGCGCTCGTACACGCGCTCGATCCCCAACTTGCCGATGAACTGCGTCGCGCTGTAGCTGACCGGATCGAGCACCTTCAAATCGTCTTCGCTGACGCGCCGAACGGATCCGATCGCGTGCCCCATCGACGTGCCCATCGGGTAATGCCGCACGAGTTGCGCTTCAACGACGACGCCGGGCAGCCGAAACCGGTTTACCGCGAGTGCCGCGATCTCCGCTTCAGACAGCACCACCTTCAACGGCACCGACTCGAACGGACGGCGGCGCTCGAAGCGTTTGTTGAAGGCTTCTACGTCGCGTTCGTCGAACTCGACGAGCTTGTGGAGTTCGGCGATCAACGCGCCGAGGTCGGTGATCTGTTCCGCGACGAGGCCGAGCGTGAAAACGGGCTGGTTGTCCGCGAGCAAGACGCCGTTGCGGTCGAAGATCAGTCCGCGCGGCGGCCCGATCGGCTGCACCTGGATCCGGTTCTGGTCCGAACGCGTGCGGTATTTTTCGTAGTCGGCAACTTGCAGGTGAATCATCCGCGCGAGCAACACGAAGATGGCCAGCAGCGCGAACAGGAACAAGCCGATCGCGCGGCCGGTGAAGTCGCGCTGCTCCCGGTTCGGATCCTTGATGTGGGAAGAAGCAACCATCCGTTCAAGCCCGGTGGTAAGGGTGGCCGGTCAACAACGTCCATGCTCTGTAGAGCTGCTCTGCAACCAGCACGCGTACCAACGCGTGCGGCAGTGTAGCGGCTGACAGCGCCCACGACACCTCGGCGCGCGCGCGACACGTTTGCGATAGACCGTCGGCGCCGCCGATCAAGAGCGCGACATCGCGACCATCTCTGCGCCAGGCCGCCAGACGTTGCGAGAGTTCCACACTACTCCACGCGTCGCCGCGTTCGTCCAACGCGATCACATGATCGTCACGGTGCACGCGGCTCAGCAGGCGCTCACCTTCGTCATCGATGCAGCGTTGTATGTCGCCGCCGCGACGCGCCGCGGGCACCTCTTCCAGCACCAGCGCATTGTCGCGCGGCAAGCGACCAGCGAATTCCGCATAACCGGCGCTGACCCACGCAGGCATCCGGGTGCCGACGCACAACAGGCGGATTTTCATTCGAAGCGAGGAACGGCGGTCAAACCGCCGACTCAACTCGCTCGCGGGGCACGTTTCGCGGTACTTCGGACCAGAGGCGTTCGAGATCATAGAAGTCACGGGCTTCCTGCCGCATCACGTGCACGACGACATCGCCGAGATCGACCAGCACCCACTCCATCGACTCACGCCCTTCGACCCCGATCGACGGGATGCCACTCGCTTTGGACGTTTCGAGCAGATTGTCGACGAGTGCCCCAACATGTCGATTCGACGTGCCGCTCGCGATGACCATGTAGTCGGTGACGCTGGTTGCGCGCGATACGTCGAGCGCCACGATTTCGCGTCCTTTGAGGTCTTCGAGGGCATTAACGACGTAGTCGCGCAGCTTCTGGGGTGTCATTCAGCGGATGGGCCTTGCGTAGAGTTGATGGTTCTCAATATAGGTCGACACGCTGCGCGGGAGCAATTGGCTCACGCGTTCACCGTGCTTCAGGCGCGCCCGAATGTCGGACGACGATATCGACAGCATCGGTGCCGAGAACAGCAACACGGCGCCCGCCGCGGTCCGATGCAGCTGCGCTGCATCATCGACGCGGTGCGCAGCGGTGAACGCATGCATC
>CAYUMA010000053.1:0-3798 GCA_964445675.1 uncultured Pseudomonadales bacterium
ACCATTTCGGTACGGGCTATTCGTCGTTCGCCAATTTCCGCAACATTCCGGCCGACGAGCTGAAGATCGACTGCTCGTTCGTGTCCCGCATGCTCACCGAGGATGCCGACGCACGCATCGTCAAGAGCGTCATTGACCTCGCACACAACTTTTCGATGAAGGTCGTCGCCGAGGGTGTCGAGGACGCCGATACGGCGCAGCGCCTGAAAGCGCTCGGCTGCGACTACCTGCAGGGTTTTTGGCTCGCAAAGCCGATGCCGCCGAAAGAATTCAGAGGCTGGCTCGCGCGCAAACTCGGGCCGGGCACCCGCGCAATCAACGTTCATTGACGCTGGATTATTTCGGCCGCGTCAGCGCACGTTCGATGCGGCGGTCGGGGATCAGCCACCACAGCGCGACTGCCACGTACAGCGCACCGGCGGCCCACTGCGAAACGAACGCGAGCCCCACGGCGACCAGGTAGATCACCGGCGACATCTTGCCCTTGAAGTCCCCACCCAGGGCGACGCGCAGCAACGAGTCGCTGCCTTCTGCCGCGATCAGCGTCCGTTGCAGAATCATGTACGCAATCGCGGACAGCAACAGCACCACGCCATACAACGCGGTAGGCGCGGCGGCGAAGTGGTTCTCGCCCATCCAGCCGGTCGTGAACGGGATCAGCGATAACCAGAAGAGCAGATGCAGGTTCGCCCACATCACAGCGCCGTTGATGTGCTGCGCCGCGTGCAGCATGTGGTGATGATTGTTCCAGTAAATGCCGACATACACGAAGCTGAGCACGTAGCTCGATAGCACCGGGATCAGCGGCGTCAGCGCGGCGATATCGTCACCGTGCGGCACCTTCATCTCGAGCACCATGATCGTGATGATCACGGCCAGCACGCCGTCGCTGAACGCTTCCAGCCTGCCCTTGCTCATCACTGCGCTCGAAGTCGTCATTGCGCGATGATCACACGCGATCTGGTCGGGCGACGACCACCCGCGCGGCAGGAAGACATCGAGGATCGTGCCGAGCGACACCCCCGCCCCAACGCGGCCGCCGCCGACGCTGTGGCCGGTCGCGAGATCTGTGCATCGATCGCCGGATACCGGCCCCAGCCGCAGGCACGCATCGTTGAGAATCATCCCGAATAGCAACGAGCGACTATACCGGGGCGACCCCGGCGCGGCTGACGAAGTTGTGAGCGAAATCCACTGCGTCCGGCGCTCGGGTAAGATCACGCACCCTCAACTCACACAGGACGCGCCCCATGTCTTCCAGGGAGACTGTTAGAGAGTCGCTTCGAACGCTCGCGTTGATCGCGCTACTCGTCTCGGGTTCCGCTCATGCGGCCGACGTTGCCGGGACCTGGAGTCTCAAAGTGGAAACGCAGGCCGGCACCGGCACACCGACGCTCGTTCTCGTCCAGGACGGCGAGAAGCTGACCGGCACCTACACGGGCCGGTTCGGCAAGTCGCCGATCACGGGCACGATCAAAGGCAACGCGCTCGAATTCTCGTTCACCGCGGCGGGCCCCATGGGCTCAGCCGAAGTCAGCTACAGCGGGACCGTCGATGGCGCCAACGTCAGCGGCACGATGACGATGGGGTCGATGGCCGGCGGCAACTTCACCGGCCACAAGGAATAATCGGCCGTCTATCCGGATCGCCGCGCGCGCAACGCGGCGCGGCGCTCGAGGCTCTGTTGCGGCCAGTAGCGCGCCGCCTCGTAGTACTCGGCGACCGCGGGTGTACCGATCGGCAACACGACCCACGACTGCTTCGACGACGTGAAGATGTGGATGTCCGGCGGGCACCGGTTCGGCTCATCGAGCGTACCAACACGAACGAACCGCACGACGTCGGCGCCGCCGCCGTAGTTGCTCCACAGCGCGATCCGACATTTCGCGCAGCGCCCGATCTGCTGACCCTTGCCGCTGTTCGACGGCGTGTTGACGACTTCGAGTTCACCGTGCAGCAACTCGACGCGACTCGACTCGATCATCGCATTGAGCGCAAACGCGGTGCCGGTTTCACGCTGACACCACGTGCAGTGGCAGCAGTGCACGAACAGCGGAGCCGCTGTCATCCGGTAACGCACCGCGCGGCACGTGCAGCCGCCTTCAAAGATCAGATCGTCAGCCATGTGTCTCCCCTTCGTAAACTAGTCGAGCTGACTGCCATACACGCGCTTGATCGGGATGCTGTCGAGGTCGGCAATCGCTGGGCATTCACCGACACGAATTCGAGTAGCGCAGGCAAATCGGCGGGCGTGAATGGGCGTGACGTCAGCGCCATCGCGGGAGCCGCGAATCGGCGCGCAGCAGCAGCAACAGATCGTTCGCGACCGCGCTGATCGCGTCATTGCCGCCAAGCCGCTCGTGCAGCGTATTTGCAGTCATCGTCCCCTCCCCCTCGAGATCGCTTGGAGCCAAGACGGGGTCAGACCGGTCAGACCCCGTTCTCGCGATTAGTACGCGCCCTGTCGCTCGAAGTAGCGCCGCGGGTTGTCGACGAGCATCTGGCGGATCTGATCGTCCGTGACACCCTGCGCGCGCAGCAGCGGCAACACGTCTTTGGAGATGTGCAGATAGTTCCAGTGCCGCAGCATCGGCGGCGGCAGCTCGCCGGGAATCCAATCGAGATAACACGCTGCGTCGTGACTGAGCACCATCCGATCGGCGTAGCCGCGACGACACAACTTGGCCACCGTCTCGACGCGCTTTTCGGTTGGCAACAGCACGTCGATGCCGAATCGATCCATACCGATGAAGCTGCCGTTTGCCATGATCTCTTCGAGATAGGAGATGTCGTCGGAGTCGCCGCAATGACCGATGACGACGCGCGACAGATCCACGCCTTCTTCCTTGAATATCTTCTGCTGCTCGAGTCCCCGTTTCGTCGCTGCGTGCGTATGCGTCGTGATCGGCACGCCGGTCTCGCGATGCGCGCGCGCACAGCAGCGCAACACGCGCTCGACGCCCGGCGTCACGCCCGGCGCGTCGGTTGCGCACTTGATGACGCCGGCCTTGATGCCGGTGTCGGCGATGCCATCCTTGATGTCGCGCACGAACATGCCGGTCATGATGTCGTCGCCGCGCCGGTTGAAGTAATGCGGCAACACGTCGAACGTATACAGGCCGGTCGCGACAACGATGTTGAGCCCGATCTGATCCGCGACGCGCTTGATGCGCGGGATATAACGACCCAACCCGAGCGCAGTCGGGTCGAGGATCGTATCGATACCGGCGGCCTTCAGTTCGTTGAGTCGTTTCACCGCGTCGGCGAGACGCACATCCTCATCACCCCAATCCTCCGGATAGTTCTGCGCAATCTCCGTCGAGATGACGAACACGTGCTCGTGCATCAGCACTTTGCCGAGGCGGCCGGTCTCGATCGGTCCGCGCGCGGTTTCTACCTGGGGCATCGGGCTTCCTCGTTTCATGCTTGTGTAGTGTCAGAGGGCTGTCGGGAGGACGATCGCCGTGTCGGCAGCCACCGCACCACTGTCGTGCAATTGCAAATGTACCCGGTATCATCGCGGCATTGCATCCAGCCAATCCGCACGAGGAATTCCACGATGGCAACACAAGGTTTGAGAAATCTCGGACGTTCCGGCCTGCGCGTATCGCCGCTGTGTCTCGGCGCGATGAATTTTGGCAACGATGCGTTCGGCTGCGACGAGAAGTCGTCGATCGAGATCATTCACGCGTACCTGAACGGCGGCCACAACTTCATCGACACCGCCAACGTCTATTCGGCAACGAAGTCGGAGACGATCGTCGGCAAAGCCGTCAAGGGCCGCCGCGACAGCGTCGT
>CAYUMA010000054.1:0-5045 GCA_964445675.1 uncultured Pseudomonadales bacterium
CTCGGCGCGTCGCATGATCGCGCCGAACTCGGGACGGCTGCGCAGCGAATCGAGCCACGGGTCGCGCGCCATCGTCGATGTGACGATCAGAAATTCGCTCATGAAGATGCCCATCGGAGGCAATCCGGCAATCGCGAGCACCCCGAGCACGAGTCCCCAGCCAAGTAGCGGGTGCGAGTGGGTCAGTCCCCGGATCTCGGCGAGCTTCTGACTACCTTTGATCTGCGCGACATGACCGACACCGTAGAAAATGGCGGACTTCGGCAGGCTGTGCATCGTCATATGCAGCAGTCCCGCAAAATTTGCCAGCGGCCCGCCGATGCCGAAAGCGAACGTGATGATGCCCATGTGCTCGATCGACGAATACGCGAACAGGCGCTTGATGTCACGGCGCCGATACAACATGAATGCACCGAACGTCAGCGACAAAAGTCCCATGCCGATCATCAACGGACCCGGTGCCACCGCGCCCACGTTGCCTGCCATCAGCATCTTGAAACGCAGCACCGCGTACAGCGCGACATTCAGCAACAGGCCGGACAACACCGCCGAGATCGGCGTTGGACCTTCTGCGTGGGCATCGGGCAACCACCCGTGCACCGGCACGAGGCCGACCTTCGTGCCGTAGCCGAGCAGCAGGAATATGAAGGCGAGATTCAGGATCGCCGGGTCGAAACTGGCCACGTGCACGATCAGGTTGGTCCACGCCATCGTGGGCAAGCCTTCACCGAGTACCGGGAGCGCGGCAACGTAGACAAGGGTAGTACCAAACAACGCGAGCGCAATACCGAGGCTGCCGAGGATGAAATACTTCCATGCAGCCTCGAGCGCCTCATGCGTGCGGTACAGACCGACCATCACCACCGTCGTCAAAGTAGCGAGCTCCACCGCAACCCACATCAGGCCGATGTTGTTGGCGACGAGCGCGAGGTTCATCCCGAACATCATCGCCTGGAACATCGCGTGGTAAAAACGGATGTGAGTCTGCGTGAGCCGGCCGGTCTCGATCTCGTGACCCATGTAGGTTGCACTGAATACGCTCGTCGTGAATTCGACGAACGCATTGACGACGATGAACACGATGTTCAAGTCATCGATGAACAGCAGCGTTCCTGGATCCGGTTCGACGAGCAGGAACGACACCGCGCCGAACAAGGTGATCAGGCAGGCGATTGCGTTGATCCGCGCGGAAATCCGGTAGCTCGTAATGCAGGCGAGAAGCGCGGCCGCGACGATGGGTACGCCGAGCACGCCGAAATAGGGTGTGAGCGCCTCGATCATCAGGGGCGATCTCCCCGAAACGAGTGCATCGCGGTCAGATCGACGCTATCGAAACGTTCGCGAATCCGGAACAGGAAAAGTCCAATCACGAAGAAAGCCACGAGCACGGAGAACGCGATGCTGATCTCGACGACCAGCGGCATTCCGCGCGCGCCGGACGCCGCGATGATGAGTCCATTCTCGAGCGACATGAACCCGATCACCTGACTGACGGCGTTGCGACGCGTGACCATCATCAATAATCCCAGCAGGATCACCGCCAACGCGAACGCGAGGTCCTGGCGCCCGAGCGGGTCGACGCCGGCGGTCACCTTCAGCATCAGTACAATCGACAGCGCGACGAGTCCCACGCCCGCGAGCATCGTCACCCCGATGCCAACCACCGTTTCGACTTCGCGATGGATGTCGAGGCGCCGCACGATGCGCCGCAGTGCCGACGGAATCAGAATGGCCTTGAGACCGAGCGCGATGAACGCCGTGACGTAGAGGTGCGGCGCGTTTTGTACATACGCCTGCCAAGCAACGGACATGGACAACACGGCGGCGTGCATGGCGAATACGTTCAGCAACGCTGACATGCGGTCCTGATACAGCAGCATGAAGCTGACCAGCACCATACCGCCTGCAAGCAGGTGGGCGACGTCGTAAGCGAGTGTGTCGGTCACAGGCTGCGCGTCACGAACATCAGCAGTGCACCGAGCAGCGCGAGCATCAGCGATATGCCCAAGAACTCCGGCACCCGGAACACGCGCATTTTGGCAATCGTTGTTTCGAAAACGGCGAGTAGCACGCCGGCCACCGCGAGCTTGCCAATGTAGGTTGCGATTCCGACGCCATACTGAGCGGGCGCCGAACCCGGCGTGGCCAATCCCCACGGCACGAATACCGCTGCGATCAGCGAAACGTACAACAGCAGCTTCAGCGAACCCGCGATTTCGATGACCGCAAGGTGTCGGGCGGAGTACTCCAGCACCATCGCTTCGTGCACCATCGTCAACTCGAGGTGCGTCGCCGGGTTGTCGACCGGAACCCGCCCATTCTCGGCGATTGCCACGATGATCAACGCAACGAGGGCAAGGCCGAGAGAGACGCGAAGTCCTGGGTCACCGGATATCATGAACGCGGCAATCACCGACAGCTGTGTCGAGCCTGCGATCAGCGCGAGGGTGAACGTAACGACGATCAGCGCCGGCTCCGCCAGCGACGCAATCATGACTTCGCGGCTCGAACCGATACCGCCGAAGCTGGTGCCGATGTCGAGTCCGGCAAGCGCGAGAAAAAATCGCGCGCTTGCGAGCAGCGCGATGATCGCGATCAGATCCGCCGATACGCTCAACGGCAAGCCCGTTGCAAAGGTCGGCACCAGTGATGCCGCCGTCCACGTGGCTGAGAAGATCAGATACGGCGTCACTCGAAACAGCCAGGACGCGTTCTCTGCGAGCACGGCTTCCTTTCTCGACAGTTTCCAGAGGTCGCGGTACGGCTGGAATATCGACGGACCCTGGCGCTGCTGTAGCCGGGATTTCACTTTACGGACGAAGCCCATCAGCACCGGCGCCAGTGCCAACACGATGATCATCTGAGCAAGCTGCAGACTCAGATCGAGGATCATTGCAACAGCGCCAATAACGACAGCAGGCCGACGAGCGTGATGAACACCAACCCGAGATACTGTCGAATCGTTAGAAACTGCGCACGATTCGCCCGCTCGGCGACGAGCGTCACACATCGGGCAATCGGTAGATACAGTGTGTCCCAGATCAGATCGCGAACAATCAGATGAAAATGGGCCGCACCGATGTCTCCGGGCTTCGGCATCGCCACCGCTTCGCGCGCCTGGAACAAAAGCGTGCCGAATACACGTCGGATCGGTTGGGCAAAGCCGCTGGCGGAGTACTGCAGCAACGGGTTCGCATCGGGATAGCCGCAGTCCCAGGCCGGCGCGCGGCGAATCTCTCGGGACGCGACCCGGTGAATCGCGTATGCACCGAGCGACGCCGCGAGAGCTGTGCATAAAAACACGAAGAGCCCGTTGTAGGAGCTGCGCGTCGCGTCGATCGGTACGATCGTCAACCAGGATTGAGCGGCCTGCAGGGGCATATGACCACCGACGAATGTGTCGGTGATCGGAGATATCGCGTCAATCACATATCCGGGCAGGATGCCGGCCGCGATGCACAGCGCCACCAGCAGCAGCATGGCAGCGCGCGATGCTGGATGGGCCTCATGCGCGATCTCGGTCGCAGACGAGCGCGGCCGACCGAGAAATGTCAGGCCGAACGCCTTGACGAAACACGCGGCCGCGAGTGCGGCGGATAACGCGAGCATCGCGCCGACCGCCGGGATCAGGAACTTCAAGCCCCACGCCGACAGCTGCGGACTTACGAGGATCGCCTGGAACGTCAGCCATTCGGAGACGAAACCATTGAGGGGCGGAAGCGCCGAGATTGCCATCGATCCAACGAGAAACGCGAACGCCGTGACCGGCATCCGATGGATGAGGCCGCCCAGACGTTCCATGTCGCGTTCGTGCGTTGCTGCGTGAACCGCGCCCGCGCCGTAGAACAGCAGGCTCTTGAATAGCGAATGATTGAATACGTGGAACAGCGCCGCCACGAAGGCAAGCGCCGCCGCCCAGTGAATGCCGCCGGAATCGAATGCGAGCGCAAGACCGAGTCCTATGAAAATAATGCCGACGTTCTCGACGGTGCTGTACGCGAGTAGAACTTTCAGATCGTTCTGCAGCATCGCCTGGAGCACGCCCAGCACCGCGGTAATCCCACCGATGGACAGAACCACGACGCTCCACCAGGTCTGCGGGGGGCCGAGCAGATCGAAGACGATGCGAATGAAGCCGTAGATCGCGACTTTCGTCATCACCCCACTCATCAAGGCTGAAATGTGGCTCGGCGCGGCCGGGTGCGCCAACGGCAGCCACGCATGCAGTGGCACCACACCGGCCTTGGAACCGCAGCCGATCAGCGCGAGACAGAAAATGATCCCGGTAAGCAACTGGCCGTGGTCGAGCAGGCGCATGTCGGCGAAAGCGTAACCGCCCGCCGGGGCGAACAGTCCGAATGCGACCAGCAACGCGAACGTTCCGAAGCTCGCCATCACGAGATAGACGTAGCCCGCGGTGCGGTTGTTCGCCTCCTGGTGATGCGCCATGACGAGCGCCCACGACGAGAGCGACATGAATTCCCAACTGATCAGGTACGTGAACGCATCGCCCGCAACAACCACGAGATTCATCGCGGCCAGAAAGACCGGAAAGAACGGCACCACACGGCTGGGCTCGCTCTCATGACGTCCGTATCCAAGACCATAGAGGCTCGCCGACGCGCCGCCGAGGTTCACGACAAGCAGGAAGAGCGCGGCGAGCAGATCGAGATTGAAGTGCGCGCCAATCCACGGTAGCCCGATGGGCAGCAGATACGACTCGGGAATCGCCTGGGCGCCAGCCAGAACATAGCGGAGCATGATCACGGTGAGTGCCGCGCATACGAGCAGGCTGACGCCGTAGACAAGCGTGGATCCATGGCGCCCGCGCGCAGTCACCGCGCCGACAATGCCCATCGCCAACAGAAGCGCTACGCCGCACAGAACGATGACGATTGCCGGAAATCCGCTCACGGGTGCGCGTTCACGCTTTGAGCCGCACACCCCGGCCGCCGCCTGCACTGGCAACGCCGGGATCGATCAACTCGATCCCCGCCATATCGAGCGCCGCGATCAGTTTCATCAGCGAATCGACGTTGCCGCGG
>CAYUMA010000055.1:0-2516 GCA_964445675.1 uncultured Pseudomonadales bacterium
GCGGCCGCGGCGCGTGCCCGCAATGTGATTTCGGTCCACGCGTGCGCGGCGATCAGATGTCGTGGCGCGATCCACGTGCCGGCGACCGCCGCGACATTCGGTCGGCGCAGGAACTCGGGGGCATTGTCGGCGTCGATGCCGCCGGTCGGCAGCAACACGACGTCGGGAAATGGACCGGCGAGCGCGTCGACCAGCGCGATCGCGGCGGGGAACAGCTTCTGCACGCGGTGGCCGGCGTCGAGGAGCGCCATCACTTCGCTCGGCGTGCTCGCCCCAGGAATCCATGGCACGCCGCCGTCATGCGCCGCTTCGATCAACGCGTTCGTTGCGCCGGGACTGATCGCGATGACCGCACCGGCCGCGTGCGCGGCGCGCAGTTCGGCCGGCGTCCGAACCGTGCCGGCCGCCATGTCGATCGCGACCCCCGCAGCGCGGATCGCGCGGATCGATTCGATGCCCGCGGGCGTGCGCAGCGTGATTTCGACCAGCGTCAGGCCCGCCTGCACGAGCACGCGCGCCAACGGTACCGCGTCGGCGACGTCGTCGAACGTAATCACCGGGATCGTCGTTGCGCGGCGCAGGAGGGATTCGAGCATGGTGCCGCTACGATACCGTGGACGCGGGGCTGATACAGTCGCGTTGCTTGGGGGACAGCAAAAGAGATGACCGCACGCCGATTTCTGGTCGGGACGAGTTCGAAGGGTCTGTACCTGTGCGTGCTGGATGCGACGGGTCGTATCGGCGTGCTCGATGTGTGCGCGGTCGCTGATCCGTCGTTCGTCGTCGTGCATCCGCGGCTGCCGCTGGCGTACGCCGTCAACGAGACCCCGGGACGCAACGGCGGGGTTTCGGTCGTTCAGATCGACGGCAATCGATTGAGCGCACGCCAACGCGTCGATTCGCAGGGACAGCTGCCGTGTCATCTGGCGCTGCTGGACGACGCGAGCGCGCTGGCGGTGGTGCACTATGGCTGCGGTACCGTCGCTGTGTTCCAACTGGACCACAATGGCGCGCTGACCGGCGCCCACCGCACGGTGCGACACGAAGGCTCTTCCGTCGATCGTCGGCGTCAGACGTCGGCGCACCCGCATTGTGTGGTGGTTCGCGGCGCGTCGATTTATGTGACCGACCTCGGCCAGGACCACATCATCCAGTACCACGCCGGTTCGTTATCCGAACAATCGCGCTGCAGAATTCACGCCGGCGCCGGTCCGCGGCATCTGTGTCTGGATGAGGCGCGCAGCGTCGGCTGGGTCAGCAACGAGCTGGACAACACCGTCTCGAGATTGGCGATCGAACCCGACGGGTCGCTGCGCGAGATCGACTGGGTCAGTTCGCTGCCGGCTGATTTCACGGGTCGTAATTCGATCAGTGAAATTGCGCGTCACCCGAACGGTCGCTGGCTGTACGTCGGCAACCGGGGGCACGACTCGATCGCGTGGTATACGATCGATGGCGCCGGGGCGCTGCGTCGGTGCGGCACGGTTGCGACGCAAGGCCGGCATCCGCGACATTTTGCGCTGACGGGCGATGGCCGCGTCTTGATGGTCGCAAATCGCGATTCCGACAATCTGGTCTGCTTTGGGATCGACGCGGCCACCGGTGAGCCGGACGAGGCCACGACGCCCTTCGAAGGCGTGTCGAAGCCGACGTGCGTACGTTGGCTGTAACGAGATAGCGGTGGCATGAGGTCGTCGCCCCTCGTTGTAGTCGTTGGCGCAGGTCCGGGCGGCCTCATGGCTGCGGAAGCGGCCGCAATGGGCGGCGCGCGCGTCGTCGTGTTCGATGCAATGCCGTCGGCCGGGCGTAAGTTCCTGCTCGCCGGACGTGGCGGCCTGAACCTGACCCACAACGAGCCGTGGCCGCAATTTCTGGCCCGCTACAGCGGCCTGCCGTTGCTGGCCGGCGCGCTCGCAGATTTCGACGCTGCGGCCGTGCGCGACTGGACGCGTGGACTCGGCATCGACACGTTCGTGGGCACCTCGGGTCGCGTGTTTCCGACGCAGTTGAAGGCGGCGCCGCTGCTGCGCGCCTGGCTGCATCGGCTGCGCGATCAAGGCGTCGAGTTACGCGTACGGCATCGCCTCACGGGGCTCAGCGCGCGTGACGCTGGTTGGGCACTGTCATTCGCGACGCCGTCGGGTGCGGTCGAAATCAGCGCCGCTGCGGTGGTGCTCGCGCTCGGCGGCGGCAGCTGGCCGCGGCTCGGCTCGGATGGTTCATGGGTCGACTGGCTCGGCGCGGCCGGTGTGCCGATCGCGCGCTTGCGGCCGTCGAACTGCGGCTTCGAGTGTGGCTGGAGCGCACACCTGCGCACCCGTTTTGCCGGCGCCGCGGTGAAGAACATTGCGGCGTGGGTTGACGACAGTGCGGCACCGAACGCGCTCACTAGACAATGGGATAAGCACCGCGATTCTTGTGGGAGCGGTCATTTGTGGGAGGGATCTCCCCTCCCGATCGCGATTGGACAATTGGACGGCCATCGCGGTCAGGAGGGGAGATCCCTCCCAAAAATG
>CAYUMA010000056.1:0-2768 GCA_964445675.1 uncultured Pseudomonadales bacterium
CGGCATCGACGCCGACAATGCCCCCGAGTTCCTGCGCCGACCGAATGTCGCGGCGGTCGCCGGCACGTGGATCGCGCCACGACATCTGATCGCCGCGCACGCGTGGACCGAAATCACATTGCGGGCACGCGCCGCGGCCGCGCTCGCGACCACCCGCTGACAATTGGTTATGCTCGACGCGACATGACTGAAGGATCGCGCTTGATGCCAACGACTCTGATACGCGGCGGTCAGCTGTACGACGCGCAGCGGCACCGCTTTGACGCCGGTGACGTGCTGCTCGATGGCGCCCGGATCGCGGCGCTCGGACGTATCGAGCCGGCGTTGGCCCGCGACGCGGCCATCGTCGATGCCGCCGGCGCGTATGTCAGCCCCGGTTTCATCGACAGCCACACGCACATCTTCGCGCACCCGTTGTTTCGAACGTCGCGGCTGCACGCCGACCGGATCGGCGTACAACAGGGCGTCGCGTGCTGCGTCGATGCGGGTTCGTTCGGCGCCGACACGATTGATGCGTTTCCCGAGTTCGTGCACAAGACGCAGCACACGCGTGCATATGCGTTCATCAACATCGGCTCGCCCGGCCTGCCCAACGTCGGCGGCGGGCACACGTCGCGCCCCGATCTGTGCAATCTGCCGGGCGTCGTCAAAGCGTTCGAGCGCCACAGCGACTGGCTTGTCGGCGTCAAAGTGCTCGCGTCGGCGTCGCATAGCGAGGCGTTCGGGGAGCAAGCGGTGAAGCTCGCGCGCAAAGCGGCCGAACTCGTGAATCGTCCGCTGATGCTGCACATCGGTAACGCACCGCCCGTCATCGACGACGTGCTCGACCTGTTGCGCCCCGGCGACATCGTCACGCACGCCTACCACGGCAAAGTCGGCGGCGTGCTGACGTACCAGGACAAGGTGCTGCCGGCATTTCGCGCCGCGGTCGAACGCGGCGTGTGGGTGGACATCGGTCACGGCGCGGAATCGTTCAGCTTCAAAACCTGTGAACGCGCGCTGGCGCAGGGCATGCCGGTACACACGATCTCGAGCGACCTGCACGCCGGCAACGTCAATCGCTACGCGTTTTCGCTGGCGCGCACCATGAGTAAACTGTTAGCACTCGGATTGACGCTGGCGGATGTCGTGCGCGCCGTCACCGTCACGCCGGCGAAGATGCTGGGGCTCGACGCACGCGGCTTCGGCACGCTCGCCGTCGGCGCCCCGGCGCACGTCACGATCTTCGACGTCGTTGACGAGGCGCGGGAACTCGAAGACGCCAATCGCGAGACGCGCTCCGTCAAGCAATGGATCGCGCCGCGCGCGGTGTTCGTCGACGGTTGCTGCCACGCGCGCAGCGCGGAGCTGTAGCGAAGGTGGACAACGTTTTTTTAACTCTTGGACTCGACGGCGTCATCAACGCCGCCGGCAAGATGACTGCACTCGGCGGCAGTGCGCAAAACGAACTGGTCGCGCGCGCACAGGCCGACGCCGCGCAGCGGCACGTCGATATCGAAGCATTGCGTCGGCGCGCCGGCGAGCGTGTAGCCGGGCACACCGGCGCCGAAGCGGCATCGATCACGTCCGGCGCCGCAGCCGGTATAGCGATCAGCGTCGCGGCGTGCATCACCGGCATCCATCTCGAACACGTGCTGCGCGTGCCGGATACGGACGGACTGCGCCGCGGCGTGCTGCTGCAGGCCGGCCACGACATCAACTTCGGCACGTCGGTCACGCAGATGATCCGGCTCGGCGGCGGCACCCCCGAAATCATCGGTTGGGTCAACAGCGTCCCGCCGGCGCTGCTCGACGACGCCCTCGCGAATCGCGACGACATCGCCGCACTGCTGTACGTGCAATCACACCACAGCGTTCAGCAACACATGATCCCGCTCGAGGACTGCATCGGCGCCGCGCGGCGCCATCGGGTGCCGGTCATCGTCGACGCGGCGGCAGAAGAAGATCTGCGCCGCTACATCGGCCTCGGCGCCGATCTCGTGATCTACTCCGGCGGCAAAGCATTCGGCGGCCCGACCGCCGGCTTCATCGCCGGCAAGCGCGATCTGATTGCCGCCTGCGAACTGCAGCAGCGCGGCATTGCACGCGCGATGAAGGTCGGCAAGGAACAGATCGTGGGCCTCTTGGCCGCGCTCGACATATACGCGGGGCGCGATCCGTCGATCGACGCGGCGCGGCGCGATCGGATCGTTGGCACGTTGCTGCGGATGCTCGCCGACGTGCCGCGTTTGAACACCTACCGTAAATCCGACGAGGCGGGACGCGGCATCGAACGCGTAGCGCTGCAACGCCGCGACGGCGGCGACATCCGCGAGCTGGTGACGTACCTTGCGGCCGGTTCGCCGAGCATCCGCACGCGCAATCATCATCTCGACGACGGCGTCGCGCTGATCGATCCGCGCGAACTCGACGACGCGCGCGCCGCGATCATCGCCGAGCGCGTTCATGCGTTCTTTCAATCCAAATGAACATGGACACCATCACCACCCGCGAACGCGACCTGCTGATCGAGCGCGGCTGGCTCCTGATCCCCGATGTCGTGCCGAAAGCGTTGTGCGAGCGCTCCGCCGCCGCGCTATGCGAATTCATCGGCGTCGATCCCCAGGTTCCCGACACGTGGCACCACTACGTCACGCACGGCCACGGCATCGTCCCGCTGCATCACCACCAGGCGCTGTGGGATGTGCGGCAGCTACCGGCGCTGCACCGGATCTTCAGCGTCCTTTATGAAACCGAAAAACTCTGGGTCAGCTTCGATCGTGGCTCCT
>CAYUMA010000057.1:0-8482 GCA_964445675.1 uncultured Pseudomonadales bacterium
GTTCCACAGGCGGCGGCCCGGGCCCCTCCGCCGGTGCTACGATCAACCAGACCAGGAGACACGACATGAAGCGAACAAGCGGCCTCGTTCTGATTGCTTGCATGGTATTGCTCGCCGGCTGCGGTGAACCGATCAAGGGAATCGACGCGGACGCCAAAGGCGCTAAGGAGCAGGCGCGCGACGCGGTCACGGCCGCCGAGGACGCGGCGCGCCGCGTCGATGAACGCAGCCGGGCGCCGGTGGAGCCACCCGCGGATCCGCAATAGTCGACTGACGTGGCCATCTGACGTGACAGTGGAGGGGCGATGCAGTTACGCGTAGCGGTGATGGGCGGCGGCTCCTGGGGCACCACGGTTGCGTCGATGGTGTCGCGCAACACACCGACCGTGTTGTGGGCGCGCGACGCCGGCACTGTCGCGGAGGTCAACGAACAGCGTACGAACAAACGTTATCTCGGCGCTGCGCGGTTGTCGCCGCGGCTCACGGCGAGCGCCGAACTCGGCGAGACCGTTCGCGACGCCGACGTCATCGTCATGGGCGTGCCGTCGCACATGTTCCGCGCCACGCTGACCGAGGTCAGCCGCCATATCCGTCCGTGGGTTCCGGTGATCAGCCTCACGAAGGGGCTCGAGGCGGGCACGCAGGCGCGGATGACCCAAATCATCACTGAGGTATTGCCGGGTCATCCACCCGGTGTACTGACCGGACCCAATCTCGCTCGCGAAATCATGGGCGGCGCTGCCGCGGCGAGCGTACTCGCGATGGACGACGACACGATCGTGCGGCGGCTGAAGGAGGTGTTTCGCTCGGGTCTGTTCCGCGTGTATACGAATACCGACGTCATCGGGTGTGAACTCGGCGGCGTTCTGAAGAACGTCGTCGCGATTGCTGCTGGCATGGGTGACGGTCTTGGGGCCGGTGACAATACGCGCGCCGCGGTCATCACGCGCGGACTCGCCGAAATCACCCGCCTCGGAATCGCACTCGGCGGCAGGCCGGAGACGTTCGCGGGTCTCGCAGGAATGGGCGATCTCGTGGCCACGTGCACCAGCATTCACAGCCGCAACCGATTCGTTGGCGAACAACTCGGCAAAGGCCTGCGCCTCGACGAAATCGTCAGGAAGATGCATATGGTGGCGGAGGGCGTCAAGAGTGTGCCGGCGGTCATTGCGCTGGCCGACACACACGGCGTCGAGATGCCGATCGCGCGCGAGGTGTATCGCGTGGTTCATGAAGGCGGCACGCCGCTGCAGGCATTCAGAGGTCTGATCCGACGGCAGTCGGGTGACGAGTCGGAACCGGGGTGATCAGCTAAGCTGATCGGGCTGATCAGGCGCGCAACGCAACCATCGCCGAGTCGAGCGTTTGCCTCGCCTTGTCGACGAGTTCGTCAATCTGCTCGTGCGTGATGATCAGCGGTGGCGCGATGATCATCGACTCGTTGACGTGCCGCATCACGACACCGTTTTTCACCGCGAGATCCCGGCACAATTCACCGGCGCGACCGTTCGGCTGGAACCGCGACCGGGTCTGCTTGTCGGCGACCAGCTCGATCGCGCCGAGCAGCCCCAGTGTCCGTGCTTCGCCGACGAGAGGGTGATCCGCAAGCTCACTCCAACGTTGCGCCAGATGCGGCGCCGCCACGTCGTGCACGTACTCGACGATCCGTTCGTCGCGCAGCAGTTCGATGTTGCGCACCGCCACCGCGGCGCACGTCGGGTGGCCCGAGTACGTGAAGCCGTGGTTGAAGTCGCCGCCCGCTGCGAGCACGGCGGCGACGCGGTCCGCGACCATCACGCCGCCGATCGGCAGATAACCCGACGACATGCCCTTCGCCATTACGAGCAGATCCGGCTCGAGGCCGTAGTATTGCGACGCAAACCAGTGGCCGGTGCGGCCGAACCCGGTGATCACCTCGTCGACGACGAGGAGGATCGCGTACTTCGCGCAGATGCGGCGAATTTCCGGCCAGTAGCTCGGCGGGGGCATGATGACGCCGCCCGCGCCCTGGATCGGTTCAGCGATGAACGCCGCGACATTGGCGGCGCCAACGGCTTCGATCCGCCGCTCGAGATCACGCGCGCGCTCGATGCCGAACTCGGCCTCAGTGAGATTGCCCCGATAGTCGAAGTAGTACGGTTGTGCGATGTGTTCGATGCCGGGAATCGGCAAGCCACCCTGCTTGTGCATGTACGCCATGCCACCGAGGCTCGCCCCGCCCATCGTGCTGCCGTGGTACGCGTTTTCACGGCTGATGATGACGCTGCGGTTCGGTTGCCCCAGCACGCTCCAGTAATGCCGCACCATGCGTATCACGGTGTCGTTGGCTTCCGATCCCGAACCGGTGAAGAAGACATGATTCAGATTCGGCGGCGTCACTTGCGCGAGCAATTCGGCGAGGCGAATCGCGGGCGGATGCGCGCATTGAAAAAAACTGTTGTAAAACGGCAGCTGCGTCATCTGCTCGCGCGCGGCTTCGATCAACTCTTGGCGGCCGTATCCCAGATTGACGCACCACAACCCCGACATGCCGTCGAGCATCTTGTGGCCCGTGGCGTCGTAGATATAAACGCCGTCGCCGCGAGTGATGACACGTGTGCCCTTGGCGGCGAGCGCACGGCTGTCGCTGAACGGATGCAGATAATGCGCGGCATCGACACGCTGCCAGTCCTCGAGCGATCGTTGCTGCGTCGCGCTGGGCTCGATCGGCGGCATGGCTTGTCAGACATTCAGGAGCAGGTGTTCCCGCTCCCACGGACTGATGACCTGAAAATAGCTCTCGTGCTCGACGCGCTTGATCGCGCAATAGAGCTCGACGAAATCGTGACCCAGGACATCGTGCAGCGGCGCGCATGCCTCCATCAGGTCCAGCGCCGCGAACAGATCGCGCGCGAAGCCCTGTTCGGAATGGTACGCACTGCCGGTGGTCGGGTCGGTCGGCACCAGCCCCTCGACCATGCCCATGTAGCCACACGCCAACGACGCTGCTATGGCGAGATACGGATTCACGTCCGCACCCGGAATCCGATTCTCGACGCGTCGATTCTCGGGATCCGCACTCGGCACGCGCAGACCCACCGTGCGGTTGTCGTAACCCCATTGCACATTGATTGGCGCCGCCAGATAACGCGTAAAGCGACGATACGAATTCACGTACGGCCCGAAGATGATCAACGCGTCGGGCACGTAACGCTGCAGGCCCCCGATGTACGCGCGAAACAACGGGCTGTCCGCGCCATCCGGCAGCGCGAAGAGATTCTGCCCGGTTTTCGGGTCGACGATGCTTTGATGCAGATGCAACGCGCTGCCGGGTTCGCCGGCCATCGGCTTCGCCATGAATGTCGCGTAGATTCCATGCTTGAGCGCCGCTTCGCGCGCGATCCGCTTGAAGAGGAATACCTGATCGGCGAGTTCGAGCGGATCGCCATGCAGGAAGTTGACCTCGAGTTGGCCGGCGCCGTCTTCGTGGGACAACGAATCCGCATCAACTTCCATCGCCTCGCAGTAGTCGTAGATATCCTCGATGATCGGGTCGAATTCATTCACCGCATCGATGCTGTACGAGCGACCCGCGCCTTCTTTGCGGCCCGCGCGCCCGACCGGCGCCTCGAGTGGATAGTCTGAATCCTTGTTCTGTTGAACGAGGTAGAACTCGACCTCGGGCGCGATGATCGGCTTCCAGCCTTTGTCCGCGTACATTTTCAGCACGTTCTTGAGCACCTGACGCGGCGCATGCTCGAGCGGCACCATGCCGTGCCGATAACAATCGACGATGACGCTCGCGGTCGGATCAGCGGCCCACGGCACCGAGCGCATCGTGTTGAAGTCCGGTACCAGCAGCAGATCACGATCGATGTCGAAGCGGTCGTCGTCGACCTCGCCGTAGTCGCCCGTCACGCCCTGGATGAAGATCGATTCAGGGATGCGCAGGTTTTGCCGCAGGAACTTACTCGCAGGAAAGAACTTGCCGCGCGCGACGCCGGCAATGTCGGGAACAATCGCCTCGACTTCGTCGATGCGATGATCTTTGAGCCACTTTTCGGTATCACTCGCCATCGGTCGCCGGCGCGCCACGGAAATCGCGGCCAGTCTACCGCGGAACGCCATTGACCCCAACGGGACCCGCACCAACACTTCGGCGATGTCGAGTTGGGAATGGTCGATGTATCCGTCGTCGTATTACACCGCCACCGCGCAAACGTTGCCCGTCCAGGACCCGCTCGGCACAGGCGCTGTCGATGCGGACGTGTGTATCGTCGGGGCCGGCTACACGGGACTGTCTGCGGCGTTGCATCTCGCGCAGACCGGCAAGAGCGTCGTCGTGCTCGAGGCCCAACGCATCGGCTGGGGGGCGTCCGGGCGCAACGGCGGACAACTCTTCGGCGGCCAGCGTCAGGATGTCGATTGGCTCGAGGCTCAGTACGGACCCGCGCAGGCGCGGCGGCTGTGGGACCTGGGCGAGGACGCGAAGGCGCTGGTCAAGCAGCTGATCTGCGAACTTGCAATCGACTGCGAACTGACGCCGGGTGTGGCGATCGTCGCACACAAGAGGCGTTATGTTGCCCAATACCACGCCCTCGTCGACAAACTCGCGACTCAATACGGCTGTCGGGCCTTGCAGAAGCTCGACGCGCGGCAAACACGCGAATTGCTCGGCACGGACGCGTACCACGGGGGGTACATCGACTGGGACGCGGCCCATCTGCATCCGTTGAAGCTTGCGTTGGGCGTGGCTAAACGCTGCCTCGAACTCGGAGTACGGATTTACGAATGCACGCGTGCGATCGGCTTCGTGGACCGCGGGACCGTCACGGTGCGCACCCGAGACGGGTCCGTCAACGCGGCTCATCTGATCCTGGCAGCGAACGCATACGGCGGGACTCTCGCGCCGAAGCTCGCCGCGCGCGTCATGCCGATCAACAACTTCATGATCGCGACACAGCCCCTCGACGAAGCGCTCGCGCACGCGATCAATCCGCGGCGCATCGCCGTCGCCGACTCACGTTTCGTCATCAACTATTTCCGGCTGTCGCAGGATCGTCGACTGCTGTTCGGCGGCGGGGAGAATTATCGCCGCGACTTTCCGCGCGACATCGCCGCTTTCGTCAGGCCCTACCTGTTGCAGGTCTATCCACAACTCGCACACATCGCAATCGACTACGCATGGGGCGGGGCGCTCGCGATCACGCGCAATCGCATGCCGCATATCGGCCGCTTGAGCCACCACGTGCACTTTGCGCACGGCTACTCCGGCCACGGCATCGGGCTTGCGCACCTCGCCGGCCGATTGCTCGCACAGAGCATTCAGGGGAACAGTGCCGACTTCGACGTGTTTGCGGACCTGAAGACGCGGCCGTTCCCCGGCGGCCGCTGGTTGCGTTCACCCGGCATGGTGCTCGGCATGCTGTATTTCGCAATGCGGGATCGAATCTGATCCAGTTCGCGGCAGCGGGCTCTTAGCGGATAGGCGGCGCCAGTCCGCGGCGGGCAATCAAGACGGAGGCGATGATGCCGATGCTGATGACGCCGATGAACAATGTCGCGAGCGCGTTGATCTCGGGCGACAATCCTTTGCGCACCAGCGAAAACACCACCATCGGCAGCGTGCTCGACCCGGGTCCGGAAACGAAAGTCGAGATCACCAGATCGTCCAACGACATCGTAAAGGCGAGCAACCAGCCGCTGACCAACGACGGCGCGATCAACGGCAATGTGATCACGCAATAAACCTTCCACGGCGGCGCCCCCAGATTGAGTGCCGCCTCTTCAAGCGAACGGTCGAACGTCGACAGTCGCGCTTGGACGAGCACGGCGACGAAGGCGAGCGAGAACGTGATGTGGGCGATCGTGATCGTCGTGATGCCGCGCTGCTGCGGCCAGCCAAACAAAGATTCCGACGCGACGAACAGCAACAGCAGCGACAACCCCTTGATGACTTCCGGCATCACCAGCGGTGCCGCGACGAGCCCCGTGAACAGCGTGCGACCGCGGAACTTCGTATAGCGCACCATCGCGAACGCGGCGAGCGTACCGAGGATCACGGAGAACGTCGCATTCATCGTGGCCACCTTCAGGCTCAACAATGCCGCATCGATGATCTCCCGATCGTCGAGCAGCGTTCGGTACCAGCGCGTCGAAAAGCCCTGCCACACCGTCACGCGCGGGCTCGCGTTGAACGAGTAAAAGACGAGTGCCACGATCGGCAGATACAAGAACGCGAACGCGAACGACACGAACGTATAGAGGCGAACGTTCATCTGCCTTCCGCGCGCGCTTCGTAGCGTTGGAACAACATAATCGGCACGACGAGAAACAGCAGCATCGCGACCGCGACTGCGCTCGCAATCGGCCAGTCGCGATTCGCGAAGAATTCGTTCCACAGCACGCGGCCGATCATCGGGGCGTTGGGGCCACCGAGCATTTCGGGAATGACGAACTCGCCGACCGCCGGAATGAACACGAGTCCACACCCGGCGATGATGCCGGGCAGGGACAACGGCAATGTGATCGTGGCGAACACGCGCCACGGCGGCGCGCCCAGATCGGCGGCCGCTTCGTTCAACGTCAGATCCAGCCGTTCGAGTGCCGCATACAACGGCAGAATCATGAACGGCAGGTACGAATAGACGATGCCGAGATAGATCGCAAAATCGGTATACAGAATCTGTACCGGTTCATCGACGATGCCGAGCCACAGCAACACGGCGTTCAATGGACCGTTGCCCTGCAGGATCACTTTCCACGCATACACGCGAATCAAAAACGACGTCCAGAACGGCAGCACGACCAGCATCAGCAGCGTGTTGCGCCATGGCTGCCTGGCGCGCGCGATGCCGTAGGCCATTGGATATCCGATCAACAGCGCAATCAGCGTAGAGATGAACGCGGTCTTGACCGACTTGAGGTAGGCATCCTTGTAGAACGAATCCTCGAAGAGATACCGAAAGTTATCGGCGCTCGCCTTCACTTCGATGCGGCCGCTGGTATCCGTCTCCCACAATGGCCCATAGGGCGGTTGCGCGAGGATCGACTCGGACAAGGAGATCTTCAGCACCAGGATGAACGGAACGAGAAAAAACAGTCCGAGCCAAAGGTACGGAGTCCCGATGGCAAAGAGTTTTCCGAAGTCGAACCGTTTCGACTCAGCCAACGATGAGCACTCCACTGCCGGGTGACCACGACACCCATACGGGCTCGTCCCATTGATACGCGAGCGACAGATCGCGGACTTGATTGGGCTGCATCACTTGAACCACGCGGCCGCCATCGGTGCGAATCCGGAAGATACAGGACGCGCCGAGATAACCGATCTCGGCAACCACCCCATGCACCTTGTTGGCCGAGTCGGCGGTCGGCTCGTCATGTGTGATGTGCAGTTTCTCCGGGCGCAGCGCAACCGCACAATCGGTGCCTGCAAGAAGCGCGGTCTCGTGACGCACTTTGATGCCACCCGGCACATCGGCAACGTCGAGTGCGACGATTCCATTGGTTTGCGACGTGGCGCGCCCTTCGAACAAATTGACTGAGCCAACGAAGTCGGCGACGAAGCGATTGGCGGGCGATTCATAGATCTCACGCGGCGTTCCGGTTTGTACGATCGAGCCCGCGTTCATCACGCCGATCCGAGTGGCCAGCGTCATCGCCTCTTCCTGATCGTGCGTCACGACGATGAACGTGATGCCGACCTCGTCCTGGATTCGCATCAACTCGAATTGCGTCTGCTCGCGCAAGCGCTTGTCGAGCGCCGCGAGTGGTTCATCCAACAACAGCACGCGGGGGCGCTTGACCAGTGCACGTGCGAGCGCGACGCGCTGGCGTTGGCCGCCGGATAACTGATCCGGCTTGCGCTTGATCAGGGCTTCCATCTCCACGAGCTTCAGCGCCGCGGTGACGCGTTCGCGGATCTCTGCTTTGGGCCGCCCTTCCTGCCGCAGCCCGAAGCCGACGTTGCGCTCGACGTTCATGTGCGGGAACAGCGCGTAGGACTGGAACATCATGTTGATCGGTCGCCGATGCGGCGGGACGTCGGTGATGTCATCGCCGCCTATCAGCATTCTGCCCGCGGTGGGTCGTTCGAATCCGGCGAGCAGACGCAGCAGCGTCGTCTTGCCGCTGCCGGAGCCGCCGAGCAGCGCAAAACACTCTCCCTCGGCGATATCAAGCGTCACGTTGTCGACAGCGACGACGTCGCCGAAGCGCTTCGTCACACCGACGAACTGGACGAGTGGCGCGCTGGTCAGCCGCCCGCTTTCGCTTGTGTCCATGCCCGGTTGCGCAGCTTGACGAAGCGCTGGGATTTGGGCCCGACCACGATCAGCCGCGCCATCACGTCTTCCGGCGGATAGACGATCGGGTTGTCGCGAATGACGGGTTCGAGCAGTGCCTTGGACGCCTCGTTGGGGTTTGCGTACCAGACCGCATTCGAAATCCCGGCGACAACGCCCGGATCGAGGATGTGATCGATCCATTTCACCGCGTTGCC
>CAYUMA010000058.1:0-16767 GCA_964445675.1 uncultured Pseudomonadales bacterium
AAGAACGAGGCGCTGATCAGTGCGGTCGCCGACCTCGTGAAAGCGGACCTCGGTGCGGCCTATCGCACCACGGACAAGCAAGAGCGCCAGACCAGAGTCAACGAGTTGCGCTCGCACGCGGTCGCCGAACTGTCGGGTGGCGCAACGCCGCAGTACGCGGGCGCCGAAGTCAGCGAAGTATTCGGCAAGCTGGAAAAGCAGCTGGTTCGCCAACGCGTGCTGAATGGTGAGCCGCGTATCGACGGTCGCGATCTGAAGAAAGTGCGCCCGATCGCAATCGAAGTGGGCTTGCTGCCGAAGGCACATGGATCCGCATTGTTCACGCGCGGTGAAACGCAAGCCATCGTCGTTGCAACGCTCGGTACGCTGCGCGATGCCGCGATCATCGATGCACTCGAAGGCACCTACAAAGACGGTTTCATGCTGCACTACAACTTCCCGCCGTACTCGACGGGTGAGGCTGGCATGAGAGGCGGTCCGAAGCGTCGCGACATCGGTCATGGCCGATTGGCCCGGCGCGGAATTGCAGCGGTATTGCCGCCGCAGGATTCGTTCCCGTACACGCTGCGCGTCGTATCGGAAATCACGGAGTCGAACGGCTCCAGTTCGATGGCCAGCGTTTGCGGCGCGTCGCTTGCACTGATGGACGCCGGCGTGCCCCTCAAGGCGCCCGTTGCGGGTGTTGCGATGGGTCTGGTGAAGGAGGGCAACCGTTACGCGGTTCTGACCGACATCCTCGGCGACGAAGATCACCTCGGCGACATGGATTTCAAAGTGGCGGGCACCAGTCGCGGTGTCACGGCGCTGCAGATGGACATCAAGATCGAAGGCGTCACCGAAGAGATCATGGAAGCAGCGCTCCAGCAGGCTTCCGAAGCCCGACAGCACATTCTCGGCGAGATGAACAAGGTACTCGCGGCATCGCGTCCGACGATCTCCGACAACGCACCTTCGATGGTCGTGTTGAAGGTCAATCCCGAGAAGATCCGCGACATCATCGGCAAGGGCGGCAGCACGATTCGTGCGATCGTCGAACAGACCGGCGCCCAGATCGACATCGACGACGACGGCAGTGTGCGTATCTACGCGGCAGATGCCGCTGCGAAGGATGCCGCAGTCAAGCGCGTGATGGAGATCGCGGCCGATGCGGAAATCGGCAAGGTGTATCGGGGACGCGTCGAGCGGATCGTCGACTTTGGCGCATTCGTCAACATATTGCCCGGCAAGGACGGGTTGGTGCACATCTCACAGATTGCCGATGAACGCGTCGAGAGAGTGACTGACTACTTGAAAGAGGGGCAGGAAGTCGACGTTATCGTGCTCGACGTAGACCAGAGAGGTCGCGTCAAGCTCAGCATGAAGGAAGTACCCAGTGCTGCGAGCGCGGCCGGCTGACGGTCTCGCGTAACCGCCGCCGGGTCTAATCCCGGCGGCGTCTTACGGCTTCTGTCGATTCTTGATCAGATCTTCGACGACCGCTGGTTCGGCCAGCGTTGTCGTATCGCCCAAATTATCGAGTTCATTCGCCGCGATCTTGCGCAAGATGCGGCGCATGATTTTGCCCGAGCGGGTTTTTGGCAGCCCTGGCGCCCATTGAATAACGTCAGGCTTTGCGATCGCTCCGATCTCGTTGCGCACGAGATCCAGCAACTCCTGCTTCAATTCTTCGCTTGGCTTTGCGTCGCGCATCAATGTGACATAAGCGTAGATGCCTTCGCCCTTGATCGCGTGCGGAAACCCGACGACTGCGGCCTCGGCGACTGCGTCGTGCAACACCAACGCGCTTTCCACTTCGGCCGTGCCCATGCGGTGCCCGGAGACATTCATCACGTCATCGACGCGACCGGTGATCCAGTAGTAGCCGTCGGAGTCGCGCCGAGCGCCATCGCCGGTGAAGTACATGCCCTTGTAGGTGCTGTAGTAGGTATCGATGACCCGCTGATGATCGCCATAGACCGTTCGAATCTGCCCCGGCCAGGAACTGAGCAGCACGAGATTGCCGGTCGCTGCGACTGTCTCGATCACGCGACCGGCCTCGTCGACGATCCCCGGCTTTACACCGAAGAAAGGCAATGTCGCCGATCCGGGTTTCAGCGCGGTTGCGCCGGGCAGCGGCGTGATCATGATGCCGCCGGTTTCGGTCTGCCACCACGTATCGACGATCGGGCAGCGTCGTTCACCGACGACGTTGTAGTACCACTCCCACGCCTCTGGATTAATCGGTTCGCCGACGGACCCCAACAGCTTCAAAGAGGCGCGAGAGGTACACGTGACGAATTGATTGCCTTGTCCCATCAGAGATCGCAGCGCGGTCGGCGCCGTATAGAACGTGTTGACCTTGTGCTTGTCGATGACCTGCCAGAAGCGCGAAGCGTCGGGGTAGGTCGGGATTCCTTCGAACATCAACGTGATCGCGCCGTTGGCCAGCGGTCCGTAGACGATGTACGAGTGGCCGGTGACCCAACCAACGTCCGCCGTGCACCAGAAAACGTCGCCAGCGTGGTAGTCGAAGACATACTTGTGCGTGATCGACGCCTGCAACAAGTAGCCGCCGGTCGAATGCTGCACGCCCTTGGGCTTTCCCGTCGAACCTGACGTGTACAGGATGAACAGCGGATCCTCTGCGTCCATCACTTCGGGTTCGCACACATCGGACTGCCGCGTAACGAATTCGTGATACCAGATGTCGCGCCCGGCTTGCCATGGCACATCGGCGCCTGTGCGTCTCACGGTGAGTACCGTGCGGACATTCGGACAGTGCGCTAACGCCTCGTCGGTGTTTCTCTTCAATGGTACCGGGCGCCCTCCGCGGACACCTTCGTCGGCCGTGATCACGGTCTGACAATCAGAATCCAGAATACGGTCCTTGAGCGACGCCGGCGAAAACCCGCCGAACACGACCGAATGCACAGCGCCGATCCGCGCGCACGCCAACATCGCATACGCGGCTTCTGGGATCATCGGCATGTAGATGCATACGCGGTCGCCTTTTTTAACACCACGACTCTTCAATGCGTTGGCGAGTTGGCAAACGTGGTGATGGAGTTGCCGGTACGTGACGCGCGCGTCGTGCGCGGTATCGTCACCCTCCCAGATGATCGCGACCTGATCGGCGCGGGACTGCAGGTGCCGATCGATGCAGTTATAGCTTGCGTTAAGCGTCGCGCCTTTGAACCATGCAAAGCGACCTCGCGCGAAGTCTGCTTCGTAGACACGGTCCCAACGGTCGTACCAGTCGATGAAAGCGTCGGCCTGTTCTGCCCAGAATGTCTCCGGACTCTCGATCGAGCGACGATACATTGCGTCGTACTTCTCACGATCGATATGAGCGCCGGCGCGGAAGTTGTCCGGAACTGCGTGTGTTTGGATCTCGATCATCATTTACTTCCTGTCCAGGGCGTGCATCGTCACCGAATGAGATTGATCAGGCCCTGTGTCGACGGGTCATGCACGCCGACTCGACCGGTCGACAATTCGGCGTGGATCGTTTCGCTCATCACCTTCCCCAATTCGACACCCCACTGATCGAAGGGATTGATCTGCCAGATAATAGCCTGGCAAAACGTCTTGTGTTCGTACAGCGCGAGCAACGCGCCGAGACTGTGCGGTGTCAATGCGTCGAGCAGAATCGTCGTCGATGGACGATTGCCCGCGAGCGAACGCTGGGCGGCCAGCGCCGGGTCATCGTGGTCGACCTTACGCCCGCGCACCAGCGCTTCGCCTTGTGCGAGGAAGTTGGCGAGCAACCAGCGATGGTGCTCAGGGCGGTGATGCGCGGGGGTTCGACACGCAATGAAATCGGCGCTGAACGCGCGGTTGCCTTGATGCAGCTGCTGGTGAAACGCGTGCTGGGCGTTAGTTTCCTCGCCACCCCATAGAACCGGCATTGTCTGGATATCGACGTTGCTTCCGTCGACTCGAGTCGACTTGCCGTTGCTCTCCATCTCGAGTTGCTGGAGGTAGGAAGGTAGAAGTCGTATCCGCCGATCGTAGGTGAGCACCGCATGGCTCTGAGCGCCAAGCACGTTGAAGTTCCAGATCCCGACTAGCGCAAGCAGCACGGGGAGATTTCGCTCAAGCGCCGTCGTGCGTGCGTGCGCGTCCATCGCGTGCGCACCAGCGAGCAGATCGCGAAACGCGGCGGGGCCGATCGCGAGCGCGATCGGAAGTCCGACGGCCGACCACAATGAATAGCGCCCTCCGACCCAGTCCCACATCGTGAACAGATTTTCCGGCGGGATGCCGAAGTCCTGCGCACCGGCGGTATTGGCGGTGATCGCGACGAAGTGTCGTTGGATTGCGTCGATGCGGCCCGTGCGTTCGAGGAACCAGCTGCGGACCGACGCGGCGTTGACTCGGGTCTCGGTCGTGTTAAAGGACTTCGACGCGATGATGAAGAGCGTCGTTTCCGGGTTCATGCCGTCAAGCGTCGAATCGATCGCGTCGCCATCGACGTTGGCGAGAAACCGAAAATCCAATGTGCGCGTGCGATGCGCGGAAAGCGCCTCGACAACGAGCTCCGGGCCTAAGTGCGAGCCGCCAATGCCGATATGCACGACGTCGCGAATCGCGCGGCCCGTGTGCCCGCGCCAACGCCCGTCGCGTACACGCTCGACGCAGTCGAGCATGCGGGCCAATTCGCTCTCGACGGCATCGCGTACCGTGGCGGGTCGCTCGGCGTACGGAGAACGCAGCGCCGTATGCAGCGCCGAGCGGTTCTCAGTGCGATTGACGATTGCGCCGTCCATTAGACGCGCAAATGCGCCCGGAACGTCCAACGCACGCGCGAGCTCGGTCAGTGATTTGATCACCTCCGCGTTCAAGCGCTGCTTGGAGAAGTCGATCAGCAGCTCACCACATCTGAAGCTCAGCGCATCGAACCGTCCGTCCTCGCCAACCATGTCGCTGAGGGGACACTTGATCAGAGCAGTCGCAAGATTGCCCAGATGCTGCCATTGCGGAAGGTTCGTGGTCGGTTGAACGATCATCACCGTCTGCTGGTTGCTAGATCAGCGTCGGATGCGGATTGAAATACTGCCGCATGCCCGACATGTGGACGATTCGCGATACGAGCGCCAAGAAATGTTCGTCGTTGTTTGCAAAATCGATTTCTGCGGCGTTGATGATCAGTAGCGGTGCTTCGTCATAGAAATGAAAGAAGCGTGCATACGCGGTGCTGAGCGCCGCTAGATAGTCGCTGCTAATGTGCTGCTCCGCCGGAATCCCGCGGCGCCGGACGCGATCCATCAGTACGCCGGGCGGCGCTTGCAGATACACGACCAGATCGGGCGTCGGCGAGTTGACCGCGAGCTTGTTGTAGATCTGGTTGTAGAGCTCGAGTTCGTTGGCGTCCAACGTGATCTCGGCGAACAAGCGATCCTTTTGAATCAGAAAATCCGCGACGAGGACCGGATGAAACAGACCACCCTCGCCGAGTTCTGCAAGCTGACGCACGCGATGCAGAAGAAAATACAGCTGTGTTGGCAACGCGTGCCGGCCACCTTCTCGATAGAACCGCTCCAGGAATGGATTCTCAGCTGCAGGCTCGAGCAGGATGGGGTAACGAAACGTTTCGCTGAGGCGCTTCGCCAGCGTTGTTTTGCCGACGCCGATCGGACCTTCCACCGCGACGAAGCGAGGTAGTGCGGTGGAATCGGGACTCGGGATCGGCATCGCCATCGAGGGAACTCAGCAGCGCCCGTGGACACGAGCGAAGCGCCATGATGGAGAACCCAAGCGCCCTGATCAAGCCGCGCCGCGACGTCGGCGACGACGGCGACGCTTACCCGGTGCGGGAGTGATTCCACTCGTCATCGTGTTGCGTTGCTCATCATCAGCCGTCTGATAATTCGTCCACCAGTCCGCCAACTCCTGCTCAACCTCGCCGACGCTGGCCCGCAACAACATGAAGTCGTACGCCGCGCGAAAGCGGGGATGCGCGATGAGTTTGTCGACGCCTTTGCCGGGCGGCGTCTCGAGACGCGGCTGCAGCAGCCAGACCTCTCGGACAAATTGGGAGAAGCGTCGTGGGATCGCAGCAATTTCGTTCTGATCGCGCAGCACTTCCGCGCTTGCGGCCTCGCGCGCATCGACGAGCGGCATCGCGTCGCTATGCTGCGCTAGTCGTTCGCGGTATGAATCCCAAAGCAACACCGCGATGAGGAAGCCGGGCGTCACCGGCTTGTCTTCGCGAACGCGCTGATCGGTTCCATCCATCGCGTTGCGGATGAGATCGAGGCTGCGGGTAGACGTGTTGTGGTCGGGAAATAGCGCGTCTGCGAGTTCGTAGCGCTGCAAGAGTTCCCACGCATCGGTTGCGTTGCCCTGCAGCAGCAGCTTGCACAGCTCATCAAACAAGCGCGCGGGCGCAACCGCGCTGATCATGTACGCGGCGCTTGGAATCGCGTCGTCGGTTGTCTTCTCGATGTCGAAGCCGAGCTTCGTTGCGAAACGGATCGCGCGCAATATGCGTACAGGGTCTTCCCGAAATCGAACATTCGGATCGCCGATCAGTTTCAGTCGACGCATCCGCAGATCTGCTAGACCTCCGACATAGTCGACCAGGGTGCGATCGATGGGGTCGTAGTAGAGCGCGTTGATCGTGAAGTCGCGACGAAACGCGTCCTCATGAATGTCACCGTAAACGTTGTCGCGCAGAATCATGCCTTCAACGGAACGAGCGGAGTCCTTGTCGCGTAGATCTCGCCGACTGTGATTGTGGACGACATCGTCGTCGTCGACATCGATCTGGCGTCGAAAGGTAGACACCTCGATCGTCTCGCGACCGAACCGAACATGGGCAATCCGAAAGCGGCGTCCGACCAGGCGTGAGCGTCGAAACACATCCCGCACCTGTTCCGGTGTCGCGTTCGTGGCCACGTCGAAATCTTTTGGTGCAATCCCAAGCAGCATGTCTCGTACGCAGCCACCCACCAGCAGAGCGTCGTATCCCGCATCGCGCAGTCCCTGCACGACACTCATCGCTGCGGCGTCTACGAGACCGACGGAAATGCCGTGCTCGGATTCGTCCATTCGCAAAGGTTCAGCAAAGTGCGCGGTCTCGCTTGATGACGCGAGGCCGTCAGGTGACGTCATAGCTGTTTTGAATTCGCGTGAGCGGAACTCGAAATGGTATCAGATCGTTGAATCGAAAAGGGAAATCAACCCTCGATGCGATCATGTGCCACTATCGCGTCGAGGAGCTCGCGTTCGCGTGCGTTTACGCGGAATATCCAACCGCTGGCGACGCTCCCAGAGGCTCTTGCGACTGATGCCTAATTTGTTTGCGAGCTCCGTCTCGGTGAGCGTGTCTTGATGCTCGAGCACGAATTTGACGAAATAGCCTTCGATGGTCGTCGCGCTGACATCTTCTTCATGAGCCGTTAGTGGGATGCGCCGGTGCGGAACGGTCGCGTCGATGGCAAGCAGCGGTGCGTCAATCGGATTCCCGTCACAGAGAATTACCGCGCGTTCGAGCGCGTTTTCGAGTTCCCTGACGTTGCCGGGCCAGTCGTAGCGACCTATTGCCTTGAGCGCAGCATCAGACAACGATACCTTCGGTTTTGACAGCTTGCGGCAGATGTCGCGCAGCAGCCAGTTGGCGATCTCCAAAACATCGGTGCCGCGCTCGCGCAACGGCGGAACTGTGAGTGTCGTTGTGCTCAGGCGATGGTAGAGCTCACTGAGGAAGCGGCCTTCCTCAACGAGCGCTTGCAAATCGCGATGTGTGGAGGCAATCAAGCGAATGTCGACCGCACGCCCCATGTCGGCGCCACTGCTGGGAACACCACCGGGCACGATCAACTGCAGCAGTCGAGCCTGGCCGCTGAGCGGAAGCGCGCTGATTTCGTCGAGAAACAAACTGCCTCCGTTGGCCGCCTCGATCAGTCCGTCGCGCAAATCATCGTCGCCGCGCGAATCGCCGAACAGTTCGGACTCTATCAGCGCCGGTGGAATGGTCGCGCAGTTCAGGCAGATCAAGGGTTGTGAGCGTCGATCACCGGCGGCGTGGAGAGTTCGCGCGACGAGTTCCTTGCCCGAACCCGATTCACCCTGAATCAGCACCGGGGCTTGCCTTGTTGCAGTGGCCTCGATGCGTTCGAAAAGCAGCAGCATCGCCGGACAGTGTCCGACCATCGGCGCCAATCCAGATTGCAGATCGAAGCGAGTCCTAAACGACGGCACACCTTCGAAGCAACGATTGATTGCATCGATGAGTTCGCCCAATTCGAAGGGCGTCTGGAGATAGTCGGCGGCCCCGAGTTGCATCGCCCTTACCGCGTGCCTGACGCTGGCGTGTTCGACGCACAGGATCAAAGGCAGGCCGCCGAGTCGGCTGCGCAACATGATCGGATTTCCAGGGCCAAGCTCGGCGAAGCTGACCACGACATCGATTCGGTCGAGCCCTACTTCGAAGAGGTCATCGGCGCCGCTCATGGCAATCGGAGTCAGACCTGCCGCGCTCAACGCCGCGCCCAACCAATCGCGTCGGCTGGGATTCGAATCCAGTAGCAGAACTCGGGTCATACTATCCGTGGACGGGCAGTCGGCGTCGATGGTAGCAAAACGCGCCGGAACTGCGGGAGGTGGTGGAGGTGGCGCGCTAGCTCATCCGAGCCAGAGAGGCGGCCACCTGATCAACCGTGGAGCTGGCGCTCTTTGATTTCGTCCAACGTCTTGCAATCGACGCATTGTGTCGCGGTCGGGCGTGCCTCGAGTCGTCGCAAACCGATCTCAACACCACAGGTATCACAGTAACCGTAGTCGTCCTGGTCGATACGTTCGATCGTCTGATCAATTTTCTTGATCAGCTTGCGTTCGCGGTCGCGCGTTCGCAGTTCAATACTGAATTCTTCTTCCTGGGTCGCTCGATCAGCGGGATCCGGGAAATTCGCAGCCTCATCCTGCATATGGTGGACCGTACGGTCCACCTCTTCCATGAGCTCCTGGCGCCACTTCAAGAGAATATCGCGGAAGTGGTCGAGTTGCTTCGAGCCCATGTAGGCCTCGCCGCGCTTCGGCTCGTATGGGACAAAGTTCTTGAACGGCGAATCAACAATCCTCGCCTTAGCCTTCGGCTTGGCGGGAGATCTGGCTTCCGCTTCCGGTTTCGATTTCACGATCGCCTTCACCTTTGCCTTTGGGGTTGCCTTGGGCTTGGGCTTGGGCTGGGCTTTGGGCTTGGCCGCAGCTTTTTGCTTGGGCATGGGCTTGGGCTGGGCCTTGGGCTTGAGCTTCGCGGCGCTCGACTTCGCCGCTCTTGGCTTTGCTACTGTCTTCTTCCGTATTTTCGCCGCCATTTCCGTAATTCGCTTGTCTCCGAACCGTTGGCCGCTGATGGTGAAAGGACGGGGCTGGGCAACAAAGGGCGCGTACGCTACCAGAAGATTCTGATCATCGCCAGATAATTCGCCGTCGCAGAAAAGCGCCGAAAATGGGTCGTCGGAATTCAACATTTCTGAGTGTGCCGACGCCGTATCGCGCATCGGGTATTCGCACGCGAGTGATCAACACGCCACTGCGATCGCGCCCACAACGATTCGATCGAGGGGCCCATCGACGCTGATTGCAGAACAGAGGTCGCAAGCAACTCGCATCGGGCACGATGCGTCACTTACATAGGCAGCTTGCGGAAATCGTCGTGAACGCTTCGATAGTCGGCCAACGAAGGTAGGCGCGCGCCGTATCGCGTGATCAACCTAGCGGCGGCGAAATTGCCGAATCGAGCTGCAACCCTTGGCGGCATTCCGGCGGACCATCCTGCGAGACAGGCGCCGGCATAGATGTCGCCCGCTCCGTTCGTGTCGATAGGCTTGATGGGAAACCCCAGGACTTCCCAATGTTGCGACCCGTCGATGACCACGCTTCCTCGTGGGCCGACCGTGATGTTGACCGAGCGCGCGATGTCTTTGAGTTCTGCAATCGCGATATCGAGTCGATCAGTGCCTGCCCAATTGAGCGCTTCCTCTTCGTTGCAGAACAGATGGTCGACACCATTGCCCAGCATTGCCTCCATCGGCTCGCGGAAGAATCGGACCATGCTCGCGTCGGAAAGCGTCAATGCCGTTTTTACACCATCGGATTCGGCCAATTCGCGGCATCGCACTGCCGCATCGCGACCCGTTGGTGATGAGCTCAGGTAGCCTTCGATGTACAAATAGGCTGATTCTCGCAGCGCGACCTCGTCAACTTCGGAAACTGCGAGCCGATCAGAGATTCCGAGGAAGGTATTCATCGATCGTTCGGCATCAGGCGTGATGAGCACGAGGCAGCGACCGGACTTGGCGTCGTCTGAGGGACGCTGCGCGTTCGTCTCGACGCCCATCGCGCGCAGATCCCGGAGAAAGAATGCGCCGGTATCGTCGTTGGCGACCTTGCATGAGTAGAAAGTGCGAGAACCGAACGCCTGGGCGGCAATCAGTGTGTTTGCGGCTGAGCCACCACTCGACCGTTTGGGTTCGAGTCCGCGCAGATTGCTGAGCAATTCGTCGAGGCGTGGCTCGTCGACCAGTGTCATATTGCCTTTGTCGATTCCATTGCGCTGCAAGAAACTGTCGTCAACGCTGAACTCCATGTCGACGAGTGCGTTGCCGAGTGCGTAAACATCGTAGCGGCTCACGATGCGGCGACTGCCGCAAATGCCCTGTCGGCGGCACTCAGGGTTGTCGCGATGTGTTCGGCGCTGTGGGCAGCGCTAACGAACCCGGTTTCGAAAGCGGACGGCGCCAGATAGATCCCATGAGCGAGCATTGAATGAAAGAAGCGATTGAAGCGCGCGACATCTGAGCCTGCGACGTCATCTAGATTATGCACGCCAGGCTGCGATGTGAAAAACAGACTGAACATGCCGCATACCCAATTGACTCTGACGGCAACGTTGTGTCGCTGCGCGGCGGTGGCCAATCCGTCAGCGATCAACCTGGTGGATTCGGCCAAGTGCGTATAGAAGTCTTGATTGTCGATCTCGTTCAACATTGCGAGTCCCGCGGCCATTGCGAGCGGATTGCCCGAAAGTGTACCCGCCTGGTAGACCGGTCCCGTTGGCGCGATGAGATTCATGATGTCACGGCGCCCACCGAAGGCACCCACGGGTAGTCCACCGCCAATCACTTTACCCAGCGTCGTCAGATCGGGATCAATTCCGTACAACGACTGCGCTCCGCCGCGGTCGACTCTAAAGCCTGTCATCACCTCGTCGAAGATCAGCAAGGCGCCGTGGCGACGCGTCACCTCGCGGAGCAACTGCAGAAATCCCGGTTTCGGTGTGATGCATCCCATATTGCCCGCGACTGGCTCGACGATGACACACGCGGTTCGACTTCCATATTCCGCAAACGCTCGGTCGACTGCGTCGAAATCGTTGTACGGGAGGTTGAGCGTATGTTTCGCGGTATCCGCAGGTACACCAGACGAATCTGGGATGCCCAAAGTCAAGAGGCCAGAACCGGCCTTTACCAGGAGTGAATCTGCGTGGCCGTGATAGCAGCCAGCGAATTTGATCACGATGTCGCGGCCAGTAAAACCGCGAGCTAGCCGAATCGCCGACATCGTGGCTTCGGTGCCGGAGTTCACCATCCGAACCGTATCGATGCTAGGAACCATCGCGGCGACTTTTTCTGCCATCGCAACTTCGATCTGCGTTGGTGCGCCAAATGCGAGAGATCGCCCCGCTTGCTCGGCAATAGCGGCGAGCACTTTTGGGTGGCCGTGCCCAAGGATCATCGGACCCCATGCACCGACAAAGTCGATGTAGCGATTGCCGTCGACGTCGATCATGTGCGCGCCGAGTGCGGACTCGAAGAATATCGGCGTACCTCCAACTCCACGGAATGCCCTGACGGGTGAATTGACCCCACCAGGTATCGCGCGCTCTGCCCGACGAATAAGTTGTTCGGACTTCGCGTATCTAGACATAGGGATGCTCAACTTCTAAAAGGGTTTGACAACTACCAGCAACACTACCCCGACCAAGATGAGGACCGGTGCTTCGTTGAGCCATCGATAGAAGCGATGAGATTTCAGATTCTCGTCGCGCGCGAATGCGGCGATGGTGCGACCGCAATAGATGTGATAGCCGATGAGAAGAGCAACTAGTACCAGCTTGGCGTGCATCCAACCCGCCGAGACGTACAGGTCCCATGACGCAATGAGTAGAAACATGCCGGTGGCCAACGCGATGACCGCCGACGGAGTCATGATGCCGCGATACAGTTTCCGCTCCATCACTTTGAATCGCTCGATGCCGATCGAATCCGTCGCCATAGCGTGATAGACGAACAGACGCGGCAGGTAAAAGATGCCCGCGAACCAGAAAATTACGAACATGATGTGGATTGCTTTGAACCACAGCATGTTTAGCGGTGAACGCGGGCTGGCTTGGGCTGTATTTCGATCGAACGTCGCAACGCGTTGAACCTGTCGGCAATCCGAGATGCCAATCGTTCTAGTATATAGAAGCAGACGAAGAGCGGGCCACGATGAATCGAAGCAACTCCCCACCTCGGATGAAGGTCGTTGTTCATCGCCCGGTGCGCAGCTTGGTGATTGCAACGATCGCCTTGGTCACAGCGCTGTTGATCGCGTCATTGGGGTATTGGTTGGGGCGCGGTCAGACTCCTCTGACGTTCAGAGCAGACGACGACTTCGAAGCACGATACGAAGAAAAGGCACAGGAGGCGGTCGATCTCGAGCGAAAGCTCGCGGACATACAGCTGAGCCAAGTTGTCGATACTGATGCGAGTGAGAGCTTGCGACAGACGATCAAGTCGCTGCGTGACGAGTTGTCAGCATCTCGGGATGAGGTGTTGTTCTATAGGCAGCTCATGGCCCCGTCCGAGGCGCAACGTGGATTGCGAATCGAAAAACTGGAATTGACCGCAGGGAGTAATCCTGCCGAAGTCAATTATCGACTTCTGCTCACTCAGGTTGCCGAGCGAAATGACTGGGCGACTGGAAGCGTGACCGTTGACATTGTCGGCTCGCTAGAGAACGAGCAAGTGGTGCTGCCGCTCACAGAAATGACCCATGTCGAATCCTATCCTCTGGGCTTCCGATTTCGCTACTTTCAGGACTTTACAGGGTCGTTGGTGATTCCGACGGGATTGAAGCCCGCGCAACTCGTAGTCACGGCCGCATCGTCAGGAAAGGGAGCGAAACGCGTGCAGAAGACGTTCAACTGGGCGCTCGAGGAGTACTGAGATTGATGAGCAAGAAACCGGCGAAAAAGGTGAACCGAGGAGCGACTTTGATCGCCGAAAATACTGCCGTCGTCGGTGATGTGCGTTTTGCCGATCAGCTATACGTCAACGGCCATATCGAAGGTAATGTGCTCGCCGAAGAAGGCAGCGAAGCGACGCTCATGATCAGTGAGGTCGGATCTGTGAAAGGGCAGATCACGGTTCCTTTCGTTGTGGTCAACGGTCGGGTCGAGGGGGACGTACATGCGGGCGTGCGAGTCGAACTCGCGGCACACGCCAAAATCTCAGGCAACGTGTACTACAAGCTGATCGAAATGCAGCTCGGCGCGATGGTCGATGGGCAATTGGTGCACGTTCATGAAGACGCCAGCGCGACGAGCAACGTGCATCCGTTGCAACTCGCGAGCGATGAACGCCATTGAGTCGTCCGGCATTCGGTTGACTGCCCATGGCACCGTTCCGATAATGCTCTGTCGTCAAAACTCAAGATCTCTCGATGTGACTGCTCAGATTTCCGACATCCAGTTCTCCGACCGTGCGGCGCGCAAGGTTCGCGATCTAATCGAAGGAGAAGCCAACGGGGCCCTAAAGCTGCGGGTCTTCATTACAGGTGGCGGGTGTTCGGGATTCTCGTACGGATTCACATTCGACGAGGAGGTCGCCGACGATGACTCGGTGGTTGAGAACGGCGGAGTCACGATGGTAGTCGATTCGATGAGCTATCAATATCTGGCCGGGGCACAGGTTGACTATAAGGAAGATCTTCAGGGGGCACAGTTTGTCGTCAAGAACCCGAACGCTTCCTCTACGTGCGGCTGCGGCAATTCCTTCGCTGTCTGAGTCTTGAGTTAGGCGCTGTCGAATACGCAAGCGCTTTGGTATCGTCGCTGCGTTTTCGACTATCACCGATAGCATCATCGTACGCATGCCTGCTTCGCCCATTCCAGAGTTGGAACGACGTCAGCTCGTTGCGCAGGTGTCGGATCTTGCCGATTTGGATAGCCACCTCGAAGGTGGCTCGCGCACTCTTTACTGCGGGTTCGACCCCACCGCAGACAGCCTTCACATAGGCAACCTCGTTCCTCTATTGATGCTGCGGCGGTTCCAGCTCTTTGGCCACCGTCCGATTGCGTTGGTTGGGGGTGCGACCGGATTGATCGGCGATCCATCGTTCAAGGGCGTCGAGCGCGCCTTGAACGATCGAGCTACAGTCGAGCGTTGGGTGACGAGCATCCGCGATCAAGTCTCCAAGTTTGTCGACTTCAGCGGAAACAACGGCGCCATTGTCGTTGACAACCTTGAGTGGACCCGAGGCCTGGATGTCATCAGCTTCCTTCGCGACATTGGAAAGCACTTTTCGGTAAACGCGATGATGCAAAAGGACTCAGTGAGGTCCCGGCTGACGCAACGCGAATCTGGGATCTCATTCACTGAGTTCAGCTATACGCTTCTTCAGTCGATGGACTACAAACAACTGTCTGAGCGCTACAACTGCACGCTCCAGATCGGCGGGAGTGATCAATGGGGCAACATCACGGCGGGAATGGACCTTGTCCGAAGAACACTGGGCAAAGAGTGCCATGCGCTGACGGTTCCACTGATCACGAAGGCGGACGGGACCAAATTTGGCAAATCTGAGGCGGGATCGGTTTGGCTCGATGCGAGCAAGACATCTCCATACGCCTTTTATCAATTCTGGTTCAACAGCGCGGACGCGGATGTAGTGCGCTATCTCCAAGCGTTCACCTTTGTCGACGTCGAAGAGATCTTCGGACTTGGTCGGTTGGTCACCGAAGATCCAGGCAAGCGCGAAGCCCAAGTTCGATTGGCTCGCGAGGTCACGCGCCTTGTTCATGGCGACGATGCGGTTCGTTCCGCAGAGCGAATCTCTTCGGTTTTGTTCAGTGGCGCTATTAGCGACCTTACCGAGGCGGACTTGCGGCAGCTCGAGTTGGATGGGCTTTCAACCAGCGTCGCTGATGAGTCCGAGTGCGGAGTTGTGTCGTTGCTTGCTGCGACGCCGCTGGCATCGTCCAGGGGCGCGGCGCGCAAGTTGATCCAATCTGGTGGGATCCAGATCAACGGGGCGACGATTGAAGATTGCGATGCAACGTTGTCTCGCCAGAGTGCCTTGTTTGGTCGCTTTCATCTCGTCAGACGAGGCAAGAGGACCTGGCACCTGGTGTTACACGGTCGCGCATAGAACGATTCGTGCAGTGAATTCGTTGTTCGAATTGATCCTAGACAACAGACGGAAATCGCCTTCCGCAGGCGCTTGCTAAGCAAAGGTCGCTGCGTATAATACGCACCCCTTGGTTGCCGGTCGCCCGCGCAGCCTGTTCTTTAAAAAATGAAGCAAGCCATTCGTGTGGGCGCCCGAAAGTTCAGAATGCGCCGAGAGTTTATTCTTGTTGCTAGTCCTCTCCGCAGGGAGAGGTCAAGCAGACCCTTAAAAAGTGAAGAGTTTGATCATGGCTCAGATTGAACGTTGGCGGCAGGCCTAAAACATGCAAGTCGAACGGTAACAGCGGGAGCTTGCTCTCGGCTGACGAGTGGCGGACGGGTGAGTAACACGTAGGAATCTACCTAGTAGTGGGGGACAACCCGGGGAAACCCGGGCTAATACCGCATACGCTCTACGGAGGAAAGCGGGGGATCTTCGGACCTCGCGCTATTGGAGGAGCCTGCGTCGGATTAGCTAGTTGGTGGGGTAAAGGCCTACCAAGGCGACGATCCGTAGCTGGTCTGAGAGGACGATCAGCCACACTGGAACTGAGACACGGTCCAGACTCCTACGGGAGGCAGCAGTTAGGAATCTTGGGCAATGGGCGCAAGCCTGACCCAGCCATGCCGCGTGTGTGAAGAAGGCCTTCGGGTTGTAAAGCACTTTCAGCGGTGAAGAAAAGCTCAGGGCTAATAAACCTGAGTCTTGACGTTAACCACAGAAGAAGCACCGGCTAACTCCGTGCCAGCAGCCGCGGTAATACGGAGGGTGCGAGCGTTAATCGGAATTACTGGGCGTAAAGCGCACGTAGGTGGTTTTGTAAGTCGGATGTGAAAGCCCTGGGCTCAACCTGGGAATTGCATTCGATACTGCTTAACTAGAGTATGGTAGAGGAAAGTAGAATTCCCGGTGTAGCGGTGAAATGCGTAGATATCGGGAGGAACACCAGTGGCGAAGGCGACTTTCTGGACCAATACTGACGCTGAGGAGCGAAAGCGTGGGGAGCAAACAGGATTAGAGACCCTGGTAGTCCACGCCGTAAACGATGAGAACTAGATGTTGGAGGGCTAGACCCTTTAGTATCGCAGCTAACGCGTTAAGTTCTCCGCCTGGGGAGTACGGCCGCAAGGTTAAAACTCAAAGAAATTGACGGGGGCCCGCACAAGCGGTGGAGCATGTGGTTTAATTCGATGCAACGCGAAGAACCTTACCTACCCTTGACATGTCAGGAATCCTTCAGAGATGAGAGAGTGCCTTCGGGAACCTAGAGACAGGTGATGCATGGCTGTCGTCAGCTCGTGTCGTGAGATGTTGGGTTAAGTCCCGTAACGAGCGCAACCCTCGTCC
>CAYUMA010000059.1:0-2376 GCA_964445675.1 uncultured Pseudomonadales bacterium
CGCCCGGTGCTCGACGCCATCCTTGCCACCGGGTCGCGGCTGTGCGCGGCCGATGGCGCCTGCGCGTTCCTCGTGGATGCCGATGGTGCAAACATGCACATGGAATCCGCGTGGGGTTCGCTGGCGCCGCTGCTCGCGCGCATGGGCGGCGTGTCCCGCCCCATCACAACCACCAGCTTCGTCGGACGCGCGTTCACCCAGCGCGGCACGATCTTCGAAGATCCGCGTGAGGCGGCCGGTCTCGCCCCCCTCACCACAGACCTCACCGCCGAGCTCGGTATCGTGTCCATCATCGCGGTGCCGTTGCTGCGCAACGACGTGGTCCTGGGCGTGCTGTATTTCCATCGCACGTCGGGGGGCCAGTTCAGCACGCAGCAGGTCGCGCTCATCGAGACCTTCGCCGACCAGGCCGTGATCGCTATCGAGAACGCCCGTCTGTTCAACGAACTGCAGGCGCGGAACACGGAAATCAGCGAGGCGCTGAGGCGCGAGGAAGCGAGCAGCGACATCCTGCGGCAGATCAGCAACGCACCGGAGGAACTCGGGACCACGTTGCAGTCGATCGCGGACGCCGCACAGCGCTTGACGGACATGACCTCGATGCTGCTCCTGAACGAAAACGGACAGACCATCATCCGCGCGATGGCGACGGCGCCTGGGGAACTTCCCCCCGGCGTCGCGATTGGACAGCCTTCGGCACTCCACCAAATGAGCGAGTACGCGGACCTGCTGTTGAGCCGCGAACCGCACATCTACAACTGGGTGGACATGACAGAGGAACAACGAGCCCGCGCGCAGGCGAGAGGCGTTCGCTCTGTCGCCTACGCCCCGATCTGGCGCGGCGAGGCGATGCTTGGATTTCTAAGGATCATGACCACGGCGGACGATCCCATCACACCGCCGATGGTGTCACTGCTGAAGTCCTTCGCCGACCAGGCCGCGATCGCCATCGAGAACGCGCGGCTCATCCGTGAACTGCGCGAGAGCAACCGGGACGTGAGCGAAGCACTCGACGTGCAGCGGGTGATGGGCAACGTGCTGTCGATCGTCGCCAGCGCGCCGGCGGACCTCGATGCGACGTTGCCGCAGATCGCGGCGGCGGCGCAGCAGCTGTGCGCGGCCGCGACCGGCGCGATCGGTTTCATGGATGGCGATACCTATCGCCACTGGGATACCGACCTCGGTTTTCACGGGTCGACAGTCAACGATCCCGGCACGTTCATCGGCGCAGCGATGGCAGGCAATCGCATCGTCGAGGTCCGCGGCGCGATCGACGATTGGGCCCAGCACTACCCCATGACGGCCACCATCGTCAGGCGCCACGTCGGCGCCGATGCGTCGTACCGGCTAGCCGCGCTGGCCGTGCCGCTGCCGGGACCCAACGGCGCCGTGGGCGCCATCCTGGTCCTGGATCGCACCGGAGATCCCTTTACCGATCGACACCGCCGCATCCTGCAGGCGTTGGCGGATCAGGCCGTCATCGCGATCGAGAACGCCAGGCTGTTCAACGAACTGCAGGCCTCCACCACCCAGCTCGGTGAACTCAACGTCGAGCTGAACGTCGCGTCGCAGCACAAGAACGCCTTCATCGCCAACATGTCGCACGAGCTGCGCACGCCGCTGAACGCGATCATCGGCTACTCGGAGTTGCTGCAGGAGGAAGCGGACGACATCGGCGAAGCGTCGTTCGTCGCCGACCTCGGCAAGATCCGCTCCGCCGCACTGCATCAGCTCACGCTGATCAACGACATCCTCGATCTGGCAAAGGTCGAGGCCGGCCGGATGACGCTGAACATCGAGCCGTTCGACATCGCCGGCCTGGTGCGCGACGTCGACGCCGTGGCACGGCCGCTGATGGAGAAGAACGGCAACGCGATGGTGATCGATTGCCCGCAGGACATCGGCGCCATGAGTGCGGACCCCGTGCGCGTGCGGCAGTCGTTGTTCAACCTGCTGTCGAACGCGGCGAAGTTTACGGACCACGGTACCGTGACGCTGCGCGTCGAGGCGCATACCTCCCCTGCCCCGCACCTCACCTTCGCCGTCAGCGACACCGGCATCGGCATGACGGCCGTGCAGATGGACAAGTTGTTCCAGTCGTTCAGCCAGGCCGAAGCCACCACACAGAAGCAATACGGCGGCACCGGACTCGGCCTTGCGATCTCGCGCCACTTCTGCCGGATGATGGGGGGCGACATCGCGGTCACGAGCGAACCGGGCAAGGGCTCCACCTTCACGATCACGGTGCCGGTGGAGTGCGTCCAGGTGGAGTCGGTTTCGTGAGGACGACAAAAGCACAGCTGCAAGAACAACTCGCGCAGGCCCAACGGGACCGCGATGCCGCGGCGCAGGCGAGCGCGGCGGCGCTGGAACGCG
>CAYUMA010000060.1:0-2301 GCA_964445675.1 uncultured Pseudomonadales bacterium
CGGCTGATATCACATCGTACGAAGGGAGAGACACGCGAAGAAATCGGCTCGCAACCGGCAAAGGACTTCTACGCTGAGCAACAGTCATCAGCGTAGAAAGCACATTTTAGTGGCACCCGATAGTGAAGCTAATTCAGATACAGGAGATGTGAGACACTAGGTCAGACAAGAAGGCACCGGACTTCTAATCCGACGGTCGCAGGTTCGAATCCTGCCGGGGGTGCCACAACCCTTCCGTTCGAATGGCCCCAAGGCACCTGACAGCGAGTCCGGTGGTACGAGTTACCGTCCGAGCGCATAATCACGGCATGGCTGAGGCTGTCCGGTACTGCACCACGAGAAACGGAGCCCAGATCGCCTACCGCGTGCAGGGGGACGGCGAGCCTCTGATCGCTACGCCATCGTTCTTATCTCTCGCGTATGCCGTGCCAGACATGCGCACGCGTCTGTACGCGGATCTGGCAACGCACTTCCGACTAGTGACATTCGATGGACGGGGATGGGGCCTCTCTCGCAACGCGACCGCTACGTACTCCCTCCAAGAGCGCATCGAAGACTTGGACGCTGTGGCCGGCGCCGTCGGCGCCGATCGATTTCGCCTGTTCGGCCAGCTGTATGGCTCACCAACATCCATCGCATTCGCGGCGAGCTATCCCCAGCGAGTTGAGCGGCTGCTCCTGATGCAGGCCTATACCGATGGGGCCGAGTTCTACGCGAAGGGTGAGTTTGGCCAGGTCGCCGATGCGCTGCGAGACATCACCGTTGACCAGTGGGAGTTCGCATCACGCGCAACCGTCATGCGCGGCGCCACGGCCGGCACACCGGCCGATGTGCTCGAGCAGCGCGCAAAGGCGATGCGGGAGGCGTGGACACCTGAAGCGATGCTCGCATTTCGTGAAGCCAACAGGCGGACGAACGTGACGGACGAGCTGCCGAATGTACGAGCGCCCACTCTGGTCGTGCAGTCCGGCACGACCGTGCCCCTCACGCTCGACCTTGCGCGCTCGATCGTCAGCACGATCCCCAATGCCCATCTGCTGACCACGCAAGTGCCATGGGACGCGATTCCACCGGAGACCGTCGGCGAGATGCTCGAGTTTCTCGGCGCGCGCAACGCAGGTCATGCGCGCGTGCGGGAGACAAGCGGCGTGCGCACAGTGCTCTTCACAGACCTCGTTGGGCACACGGAGATGATGCAGCGCCTCGGCGATGCCAAGGGCCGCGATGTCCTGCGCGAGCACGAGCGAATCACGCGCGAGACGTTGAAGGCGCACGGCGGCACGGAGGTTAAGACCATGGGCGACGGCTTCATGGCGTCGTTCGGCTCGGTAACGTCGGCAATGGAGTGCGCCATCTCGTTGCAGCGGGCGTTTGCGGCACACACGAATTCGATGCCGGAGCCGCCGCACGTCCGCGTCGGCCTGAATGCGGGAGAACCAATCGAGGAAGACGGCGACCTGTTCGGCGCGACGGTGATCCTTGCGTCGCGCATCGCCGCGAAGGCAGGCGCGGGCGAGATCCTGGTGCCGGATACGGTGCGTGGGCTTCTGGCGGGGAAAGGTTTCGTGTTCGGAGACCGCGGCGAGTTCGTGCCGAAGGGCTTCCACGAAAGCGTACGGTTGTACGAAGTGCCGTGGCGGGAATAGCGACACGCGCAGTTGGTGGCTAGAATTAGTCGACCGCTAGCAAGTGCGCCAGGCACCAATCAAGGAGACAGGACCGTGGGCATACTCCATGTGGTAGGGACGTTCCCGAGCATCGACCCCGCCAAGCTGTCTGAGTTCAAGAAGGTTGCCGTGCAGGCGATCGAGATCGCAAAGCGTGAAGAGGCGACCCTTCAGTACGAGTATTTCATGAGCGCCGACGAAACCGCGTGCGTCGTGCTCGAAACCTACGCGAGTTCCGAAGCTCTACTCGCACACATGGCCGGTCTGGGCCCGCTGATCCAACGACTTGTGGAGCTTGGTGGTGATCTCAAAGCCGACGTCTTCGGAGACCCCTCGCCGGCCCTTGTTGAAGCGACCGTTGCATTCAAGCCCAAGATCTATTCTTCGATCGGCGGCAAATGACTGCCGTCGCTCAAAGCTGAGCATCGGTTCGCAGGCTGCTTGCACATATCGTACGAAGCATGATCTCATCCCCTCGTCAGATGCCCTGCGGGCATGAGCACTCTCCACGGCGAGACTGCGTCCGGATTGTTTGGTGTTGCAGCGGGGTACGATGCGCTATACCGGCAGCGTGACGAACGTATTTGTGCAGAGCATGGCCAGTAACTTCGAGGACGCGCTCCGGCTGATGGAG
>CAYUMA010000061.1:0-6421 GCA_964445675.1 uncultured Pseudomonadales bacterium
GCCGTTCGCGCGGATTGTGTAGCGGCACATAGCTCGGCTCTTCGTGGAGCGTGCGGCCGGTGCCGTGGCTTGCAAGATTGCCGATGATCCGATAGCCGTAGCGGTCGGCGACCTGCTGTACCGCGTAGCCGATGACGTTCAGCGAGCGGCCCGCGCGAACCTTCCGCAACGCTTCATTGACCGCGTGCCGCACGGCCCGGCAGATGCGTGCGCGGTCCGGCGCAACCGGCGCGAGCACGAACGACTCACCCATGTCGGCGACATAGCCGTTGAACTGCGCCGATACGTCGATGTTGACCATGTCACCCGGTTCGAGCCGTCGCGGTCCCGGGATGCCGTGTGCGGCTTCCTCATTGACGCTGATGCACGTCGCGCCCGGAAAGTCGTACATCGCCTGCGGCGCGGAGCGCGCGCCGCGTTCGTCGAAGAAGCGCGCCGCGATCGCGTCGAGTTCCGCAGTCGTGATCCCAGCAACAGCGGCGGCCTTCATGCGCTCGAATGCGCCCCGCACGATCTGCCCCGCGAGGCGCAGCTGTGTGATGTCGTGTTTCGAGTCCGCGGTCATCGTCAACCTACCGTACACGCGAGCGTGCGCGAAATCTCGGCCAGCGACCGCCCGCTGTCGGCGCGCCACGTATTGAACGCGGCCTGGACACTCGCGAGCGCCTTCTTGCTGCTCGGCGCTTTGTCGATGACCTTCTGGCGCATCAGCGCGGACACGACGTCGGACGACAACATGAACGTGTCCTTGCCGGCGAAACGCAGGAAAAACGGGCCGGTATTGCCGCCGAGCCGCGCGCCGCGGCGTTTGAGGTCCGCCCACAGCCCCACGATATCCTCGACCGGCCAGGCGCTGAGGTAGCGGCCGAAGCCGCCGCATTCGGCCTTCACGGCGCGGATGAACTGCGCGTTGCCGCGCACCGACGCGATCTTGGCGCCGTTGCGCACGATGCGGGTGTCTGCGCCGAGTTGTTCGAGCGCTTCGTCGGACAACATCGCGCATGCGGCGGTGTCGAAGCCGTCGAACGCGGCTTCAAAACCGGGCCATTTGTTTTCGATGATTTGCCAGACGAAGCCGGAACGAAATACGCACTTCGTCATCTCGGCCAGATAACGATCGTCGGTGATACGATTGAGCTGCGCGGCCGTTTTGGGTTTTGGCAACAACGCTTCCAGCGCTTCGCCACCGCCTTTACGCGCTGCGGCTTGCTGATAGATCACGGAAAATGCCTGCAACCGCCTGTCCTGCCGGAATCGTAGTGCGATGATCGACGTCGTCGACAAACCCAGTCAAGCCACGCTTGATCCAAAACTGAAAGCGCTGCTCGATCAGGAAACGCACGCGCAGAAAGGTTATGTCTACTGCGCAACCTGTTCACACGTCATCAGCCACGTCGACCACCGCATCGAAGTCGGCGGCAGCCACGATCATCGCTTTACGAATCCGCACGGGTTCCGGTTTCACCTGGGGTGTTATCGCGAAGCGCTCGGCTGTACCGTCACCGGTCCGCCGAACGCAGCGGATACGTGGTTCCCCGGTTATCGCTGGCGGCTCGCCCAATGCGAGGAATGCGCGATTCACCTCGGCTGGTTCTTCGCCCACTCGAATGACCACGCGTTTTTTGGTCTGATCACCGATCGCATTCAAAGCGACAAGAATTGAGTAACCAGAACATGACGGTCGACATCAACGGCGGCGACTATGACGCAATCACGTTCGACTGCTACGGCACCCTGATCGACTGGGAAGCCGGCCTGAGCAAATACCTGCAGCCGCTGCTCGGCGCGCACGATTGCCACGTCGTGGAGAGTTTCCTGTTCGATTTTTACGGCCGCACCGAGGCAGCGCTGCAGGCGGGCCCGTACCGTCCGTATCGCGAGATTCTCGAGGCGGTACTCGCCGCACTCGGCGAGCGCCTCGGCTTTCGCCCCTCAGCGCAGGCGTTGGCGGATTTCCCGCAGAGCATCGCCGGCTGGTTGCCGTTCCCGGACACCGTCCCCGCGTTGAAAGCCCTCGCAGGGCGTTATCAACTGGGCGTGATTTCGAACATCGACGACGATCTGTTCGCACTCACGCGACCGCAGCTCGGCGTCGATTTCAAACATGTCGTCACAGCCGCGCAAGTCGGGGCTTATAAGCCGGATCCGCGGCCGTTCTCGACCGCAATTGCGCGCTTCGGCGTGCCGCAGGGGCGGATCCTGCATGTGGCGCAGAGCCTCTACCACGACATCGCGCCTGCGAGCGCGCTGGGCCTCAACACCGTATGGATCGATCGTCATGACGGCCACGGCAGCGGCGCGACGCCGAGCGCCGACGCGACGCCGACGTGGAAGCTGCGCAATCTGAGCGAACTCGTCGTGGCTCTCGCCTAGGGAGAGCCTTGTGGGGACTCTTGTAGGAGCGATCGTAAGACTCGCGATGCAGGACCGCGATCAGGAGATCGCAGGAATCGCGGTCAGGAGACCGCTCCCACGAAGAATAATCCGACAACCTTCGCGCAGACTCAGTCGCCCAACAATTCATTTTCGCCAAGCGTCATGCTGCGCAGGCGTCGATCACCGCCGGCGCGGGCGTTTCGCGCGCCAACGCACAGCCTCTGAGTTCGCGCCACCCCTCGACGATGTCGTCGCGCAGATCTGCGACGTCCGGCACCGCTTCCAGACACGCGGTGACGCCGAGGTCGACCCGGTCGACGTAGGTCTGCACCGTGAGGTTCAGCGCGACGGTGTGAGCCGGAATCGACACCGGGAAGTGGCTGCACATGCGCGCGCCGTGCAAATACATTGGCCGCGCCGGTCCGCGCACGTTCGAGATAACGACGTTGACCATCGGCGTGACGTAGTCGGCGAGGCGCAGACGCTCGGCCCATAGCGACGCGGTCGCCATCATCGCGGGTAACCCGGGCACATGCAGGTCGCTCGGCTGTAGCGCGCCGGTATCGGCGACGACCTTCTTGCCGAGCAGCATCGACGCTTTGATCGCGCGCAGACGCTCGAGCGGGTCGCTCACATCGGTTGCCAGCGTCGCCACCAGCATCGTGACCTGATTGCGCATGGTCTTATCGCCGGGCGCGCGCAGCGAAACCGGCACGCCGCAACGCAATGACGTTTCCGGCAACGCGTGGTGGCGCACGAGATAACGACGCAACCCGGCCGCGCACACCGACATCACGACGTCGTTCAATGTCGCACCCTGTGATCTTGCGACCGCCTTCATCTCGTGCAGCGGCAACGACGCGGCGGACCACGCCCGATAGCGGCTGATCGCGCGGTTGAACGGCGTCCGCGGCGCGGCGCCATACAGGGCGCCGAGACCGTCTTCGCCCTGGATGGCCCGGTTGAAGAGGCGCGTGATCGCCTTGCGTTGGCTTTCGATACGCGACGTCCAACTGAAGCTTTGATCGAACAACGAACGCGCTGCATCGAGCACGAGGTCGAGCGCGCCGGGCTCGGGTTCGTCGTGCGCTGCCTGCACGAGCGGCGGATCGATCGTCGCAGACTTCGAGAACAGAATGTCGATGATGCCCTGCCCGGCCATGCCGTCGATGCACGCGTGGTGATATTTGCTGAACCACGCAACCTGGCCGTTCGCGAGACCTTCGATGTAGTAAAACGCCCACAACGGTCGATTGCGTGGCAGCGGTGCTTCATGCAGACGGGCCACCATGGCCTCGAGCTGTGTCCAGGTGCCCGGCGCCCCGATTCTGACGCGCGAGACGTGGTTGTCGATTGCGAACGCCGTGTCGGCAACCCACACCGGTTGATCGAGCGTCAACGGCGTCGACTTCAGGCGTTTGTACATGAACGGGATCGCGTGGACACGCGCAGCGAGGTAGCTTTTCAGCTCATCGAAGAACGTCTCGCGCGCGGGCACATCGAGCAACTGCACCGAGCCTATGTTCATCGGGCTCGCCGGGCTCTCCATATATAGGAACGATGCGTCGGTGATGCCCAGCTTGTGCACGTCGCCTCCGAGGTGAAGTCGTTGTTTGATGAGTAGGCGGCATGCACGGCGCCTGGGGAGAGAGCACGAAATCGTGCCGACGAGGGGGGGAGTCACGCCGTGCGCTGCCGCCTGACAGAGAGTTTGCAATGTCCGGGCCAACTTCTGCTCGGCCCGCCAGAATCAGCGCGCGGTCAGCGTCTTCGTACGGTCTGGGTGGATTCGATACGAACGCACGCCGCCTTGCGGACCGCCGAATCGCACAGCATTGGCGCGGCAAGCACGGTGCCCGCACCGCCGCTGCGCATCCCGGCTATTCGGGGCAGTCGCCGATCCGCTCGGCTCGATCGCGCGTCGAAATGCTCTGCGTAAAACCCGCAATCTCGATGTTGATCGTGGCGACGGACGTGAACGTCGACTCATTGATCTGCGTCACTTCCAGGGTTCCGCTCGTCCCGTTCGCGCAGTCGAGGCCATAGCGGTAGACATTCCCGGTCTGGCCGTCGGGCGACAGCTGACAGCCGCGCTGCGCAAATTCGCCGCGCAGCTCATCGAACCAGTCCTCGTACGCAGTCAGGCACACCTTTTTCGAGATCGGCTCGCTGGAGGCAATGGTGGTAGTGACGGCGTATTCACCGCTGCGAAAGTCCGGCACGTCGGCCGCCTGCGCGCAGAGCGACGACACACACGTCAATACCAGAACGACGAGACATTTCATAAGACAGTGCCCATACGGTGCCAGGCGTTGCAAAGCGTGCATTGTCGCACGGTGCTATTCACGACGGCAGGCGTTGCACTGCGTGCATTTCACGACGGCTGTTCATCGAAACCAAAGCTGAGTAGCATCGGCGACGTCATGCCAAAACCCGTCGCCACGCCGAAATCACCGCCCGCAGAGCTGCCATCGACGTCGACGACGATCGAGATCACCAAAGACTATCTGCACTTTTCCGCGGCGCACTTCACGATCTTCTCGGCGACGGAGCGCGAGAACCTGCACGGCCACAATTTCGACGTCAGCTGCTCGCTCGACACGTGCGTCGGCGCCAATGGTCTCGCGTTCGACTACAACGTCGTCAAAGATCGACTGATGGCGTTGTGCGATGAACTCGACGAGCGCGTGCTGTTGCCGGCGCAGTCGCCGCATCTGAGGTTCGAAAAAGACGCGCAGTATCTCGTGGTCTGTTTCGCCGACGAACGGATCCCGTTCCTCGAGCGCGACGCGCTGTTGTTGCCGATTCGCAACGCAACCGTCGAAGAATTCGCCCGCTGGTTCGCGGGCCGGCTCGGTGCCGATGCGGAGTTGCGTAAACAACCGATCGAGTCGATGAACGTCCGCGTTTCCTCCGGCCCCGGACAGTGGGCCTCCTGCCGTTGGAGTCGCCCATGAAGCTGCTGCTGATCACCGGCGCCAGCGCCGGTATCGGCCTCGCAACCGCGCGAGTGTTCGCCGACGACGGCTTCACTGTGGTGAACCTGTCGCGACGGCGGTGTCCGCTGCCGCGCGCGACGCACATCAACTGCGACCTCGCGACGCCGCGCTTTCTCGACAACATCTCGGGCCAGCTGAGTCCGTTGCTCGCCGACGCCGAACGGATCGTGCTGGTCCACAACGCCGCGCGCCTCGACAACGACAGTGCGGTGGAAACGCCGAGCAATCGGCTGCGCGAAGTGCTGGAGGTCAATCTCGTCGCACCCAACACGCTGAACTACTTCACGCTGCCGTTCATGCGGCCGGGTTCGTGTGTGTTGTATGTCGGCTCGACGCTGTCCGAAAAGGCCATACCCGGCAAATTCAGCTATGTCGTCACGAAACACGCGCTCGTCGGCATGATGCGCGCGACGTGTCAGGACCTCGCAGGTCGCGCGATCCACACCGCGTGCATCTGCCCCGGCTTCACCGATACGGAGATGCTGCGCGAACACGTGCCGGCCGACGCGCTCGACAGCGTGCGTTCGATGTCCACCTACGGACGCTTGATCACGCCGGATGAAATTGCGCGGACGCTGCATTGGGCCGCGCACAATCCCGTCGTCAACGGCGCGGTACTGCACGCGAACCTCGGTCAGGTCGAGCATTGAACAGCCGCCACGCGTTATCAGCGCGTGCCGACAATTTCCGCGAGCGTCTGCTGCGAATGTTCCAGTTCTTTCGCGTCGACCTCGCCGATGCGCAGCCGCGTCGCGATCAGGTGGGTCATGCCGAGCACGCGACGGTGCTCGTCGATCCGCTGGAGTACCTGCGCCGACGTGCCGACGATGCCCCACTCGTCGACCGCCTCCGGCATCCGCACGCGCATGTCGTCGGTCGCCTGCGCACGCATCGTCTGCAATTGCGCCGCCAGCGCCTCGCGCACTTGATCGATGCGAGCCGATGAGTCACTGACGAACACCGTGCGCATGATCGGCACGACCGCGGGCACCGCGCAGTCCGCCGCGCGACACGCCTCGGCATGGCGCGCGTAGTTGCGCGTCAGT
>CAYUMA010000062.1:0-2981 GCA_964445675.1 uncultured Pseudomonadales bacterium
AACACATTGATCGCGCTTTACCTCGGCTACCTCGGCGCGGTTGTCAATCTGAACGGGCTGCTGCTGTGGCCCGCTGTCGTGCTGCACGCCCTCGTTGCGGTATTGCTGCTGTGGTCGCGGCGCGGAACTTCCTAGCGATCGAGTTCAACAATCGAGGTACGCGATGAGCAAGTTCACCGACACGCTCAAGAAGGAATTCTATGAGCTGATTCCGCCGACGCTGTTCTTCTTCGTCGCGCTGCACATCGTTGCGCTCATTCGCGCGCTGATGGCCAAGGGAAGCGGAATACCGTTGTCGTCGACGGCATCAATCGCAATCGCCGCGCTGATTCTCGGAAAGGCTGTGTTGCTCGCAGACATGCTGCCGATGATCAATCGCTTTCCGCGGCGACCGCTGATCTACAACGTCGCGTGGAAGACACTGATCTATCTGGTCGTGGCCGGCGTGATCCACTACGTCGAACGGCTGATCGATTTCGCGCGGGAAGCAGGCGGTCTGGTTGCCGGCAATGAAAAATTGCTCACCGAGATGATATGGCCGCATTTCTGGGCCATCCAGATCCTGCTGTTCGCGCTGATCGTGATGTATTGCACGATCAGTGAAGTCGTCCGCGCGATCGGCAAAGAAAAGTTCGTGCGGATGTTCTTCGGTCCGCTGCCGGTTCCGAATATGTAACCTTCCTGCCAGTCTTGCGTCGCATTCTCGAAATCCGTGGCCGCTCGCCGGCCGAGACGGATATTCTCTGGTTCCTCATATTCCACGTACTCGCATTGCTGAGCAGGTCGAGTGTTCGTGCGTTCAACAGGTCGACGATGAAGTTACGCAAACGCAAAGCCACCGAAGATGTTTCGGACTACCTGACGGCCTGCGAAGTCGATCTGAATCGCGCGCTTGCCGAACGTATTCTCCCGGAGCATCTCGCCGAAGCGGTTGCGCAGCTGGAGTCGCCGCGTGTACTCGATATCGGGTGCGGCATCGGACAGTCGCTCATTCTGCTGGCGGCGACGAACGCGACGCAGCTCTGAATCTTTTCGGGCCGCGTATCGGCGCGAAGCCGGAGAATCTCCTGCCGTCGCAGGTGACTGCGACTACTGAGATTCTTCGAATCGAGCCGCGCCATTTCTTCGTTCGAGATGCTCACGACATGTCCGCTGACGTCGCAAATGCGGGTGGAGCGAAGGCCCACCGATTCCGCTGGACCTTCATGTCCCTTTGTTCGAATCAGATCACCGACCTGAAAGGGTCTGTCCAACAGAATCATCAGGCTGCCGTTCTTACGTACGCTCGGCGTGATGTCGCTCAGATCGAAAAACTGATGTGCGACCTGGGCGATTGTGTTGCGTTCCGCGCGCTGTTGTTCGGTACGGCTGCCCGGTGTCCAACGGCGATGTGCGTTTTCCATCAACGTCAGAAAATTGGTCAGTGTTGCGCGCGGACTCGACAGATCGGGCGGTGCGCGCGGGTTGCAACGCAGCCGCCTCGTTGGGAAGATCCGCGCAGCGTCATCGCGGTCCCCGCATTTGCCAATGACTTTCGATATCCGCAACCTCGTCGGTCTTGCCGGCGTGCTGATGTGCTTCGCATTCGCCGTTTGGCTGTGGCGCGTGGGGAGCCGCGGCAGCACGGCGCGACAGTTGTCGCTGCTACTCGTCATCGAGGGCGTCACGCTCGGCACCAGCGGCGCGCTGCTGTTCGGCGTCACCAACGACTGGAACGCGCCGCCCACAGTCTTCCAGATCCTACGCAGCCTGCTCCACCACATCGGCGATGTGGCTCTGTTCGCTCTGTATCCCCCGTTTCTCGCGAGCGCGCTGCGTACACGGTGGACGATTGTGTTTGCAAAGCCGCCGGCGCGGATCGGGCTCGCGATTGTTGCAGTTGCGTTGCTCGTCTTCGTACTTGGTGGTGGTCCGGACGCGTACCTGCGTCGCGTTCCGTTACTCTATTTCGCGATGTGCTTGACGTTCATCTACGCATTTGTTGTCTCGCTGCACGCGTGGCGAGCCGCGACGACCGAGAGCGAGCGCCGCCGTGCGCGCGCATTCGTGATCGGGTTCGGCATTCGCGACGTCCTTTGGAGTGTCAGCTACGGCGCGATGTCGTATCTGTTCCTGACGACCTGGAGTCAGGGACCACCACCACTAGCGCCTGATTGGAATCTGATCTACCCGCTCGGCACGCTGCTCGAAGTCCCGCTGATCGCGTACGGCATCCTCAGCACGCAGCTCTTCGACATCGACCTGCGAGTGAAGCGGACGATCCAGCGGTCGACGCTGGCCGCGATCGTCATCGCGACCGTGTACTTCACGACAGAAGCCGCGGACCGACTGCTCTCTGATCAGCTCGGCGCGTGGCCCGGACTCATCGCTGCGGCGTTGATCGTGTTCTTCCTCGCGCCGTTGCAACGCATCGCCGAACGCGTCGCAAACCGCGCGATGCCGCAGACGACGAATACGCCCGAATATCTCGCATATCGGAAGCTGCAGGTCTACGAGGCGGCACTGACGGAAGCGCTTGGCGGCGATGGGATATCGCAGAAGGAACGCGCGCTCCTCACGCGGCTGCGCGAGTCTCTCGGGGTTTCCGTCGAAGACGCGCGTGCGATGGAAGACGATCTGCAGGCGCGCAACGTGGGTACCTCGGCCGCCGCAAATTAGTTGAGCTCAATCATGCGGCATGCCGAATCAGCTCTCCGTCGCCGCGACAGAAGATGAATTCGCATCCATCTCTGACGACGTAGTAGCCCCCTGCATGTAGCAGCCGATGGTGATGGCGGCACAGCAGCACGAGGTTGTCGAGGTCGGTGTGTCCGCCGTCGGCCCAGTGCCTGATGTGATGGCCGTCGACGAATCGCGTGTTCACACAACCCGGAAAGCGACAGCCGTGGTCCCGGCGCTTCAACGCGCGGCGTATTGATGGCGGGATCGTCCGCGTTTTGCGCCCGACACTCAGCGGTTCGCCGTGTGGTGTCTCCAGTATT
>CAYUMA010000063.1:0-1608 GCA_964445675.1 uncultured Pseudomonadales bacterium
CATCGTCGACCGCGAACGTTTTCTTGCGACGCTTGCCGCCGCAATACACGAATTCGCCGCGTTCAACGAGTGCGACGTGGTCAACGTAGTCAAGGTCTCACCCGCCGACTGGAACACGCAGGCGCGCAAAGTTCTCGAAGCTGGTATTTAATCCGCGGATCAATCGGAGAGTCGACGATGAACTACACCCGTCCCGAATATCTGACGTCCGCCGACGACGTCGAAGACGGCATCGAGCGCCGCGACAAGCGGCTGCGGATTTTTGACACCACGGTATTTCTGCGCCCGGATCCGCCGCGGTATCGCGTCGAAAGCGGGCGCGAGAGTTATTTCACCGCGCACATTCCAACCGCGGGATTCCTCGACCTGACAAAAGGGCTCTCCGATGAGACGAGCCCCTTTGCGTTCACGTTACCCGGCGTAGAACAGCTGCAAACGAATTTCCGCCGCTACGGGATCGACGACGACAGTCTCGTCGTGCTCTACAGCACGAGCCACATCATGTGGGCGACGCGCGTGTGGTGGATGCTGCACTGGGCCGGCCACCAGAACGTGACGTTGCTCGACGGCGGCTACACGCGCTGGATCGCCGAAGGGCGATCCGTCAACAGCAACCCGACGCCGTATCCGACGAGCAACATGACGGTGCGCCCGCAACCCGGACTCTGGGCGAGTCGCGACGAAGTACTGCGCGCTGTCGGCGACAACGCGGTCTGTACGATCAACGCCTTGTCGAGCGACGTCTACGCCGGCACCGCGCCGACAAACTACGGTCGGCCGGGGCATATTCCGGGGAGCCGCAATCTGTACTACGGCTCGGTCCTCGACGGGCAATCGTTCCGTGGCGCCGACGCCATCGCGGCTGTCGTCGCGGACGTCGGCGCACCCACCGCGAAGCGCATCATCACGTATTGCGGCGGCGGAATATCGGCCACAGTCGATGCATTCGCGCTGAAGCTGATCGGCTACGACAACGTCGCGGTTTATGACGGTTCGATGTCGGAGTGGGCGGCCGACGCCGCCTTGCCGCTCGTTACCGGCACCGCCCCCTGACGGGATCGTTGGCCGGAACGTCAGGCGTCGCGATAGGCCGGCTTGCGCTTTTCGAGGAACGCGCCGATGCCTTCGCGCATGTCGCCGGTCTGCGCGACGAGAATCTGCTGACGGTCCTCCATCGCAATCACCGCTTCGAGTCCGCCGGCGTCGATGCTCATGTTGAGACACTCCTTCGTCAGGCGAACGCCAATGGGTGAGTTGGCCAGGATCTCTTGCGCCATCGCGCGGCCCGCAGCGAGCAATTCGTCCTGCGCGACGACCTGCGACACGAGGCCCACGCGCAGCGCGCGCTCCGCGTCGAGGAAGCGCCCGGTCAACAACAACTCCGAGGCCAACGCCGAGCCGACCAGACGCGGCAGAAAGTACGACACGCCGACATCACAAGCGGTCAGGCCGATGCGGATGAAGGCCGCGTTCATCCGCGCGGCCGGCGCCGCAAGGCGGATGTCGGATGCCAGCGCCAGCGCAAATCCGCCGCCGCTGGCCGGACCGTTGATCAACGCGATGATCGGCTGCGGCGCGCGCCGCATACGCATCACGATTTCGCTGACG
>CAYUMA010000064.1:0-29168 GCA_964445675.1 uncultured Pseudomonadales bacterium
GGTAATGCAACTCGCCGCTACGCATTCGGCGCTGCTCGTACAGCTGCATATATTCGGCACCGGATGCGGCGCCGGCCGAATCGATCGCGGCGCTGTCCGTGGGCTGGACAACCGGCAGCGCCGACACAGTGGGCGCCGGCGTATCCGGGGCGTACCACAAGCGCGCATCCAGGTGCAGGTAGCGCCCGCGGGTAACGCCCAGCGTGCCTTCGATGCGCCAGCCTCGACCGACCCGATCGCCCGCCTGAATCAACAGCGGCAGCAGCTGATCACGATCCGGGACCGGCTGGATCCACGCGCGGTGGAATACGACGCGATAGTCGTTGGTGCGTTGCAGCCGGCCCGCTTGTGCGCTCATTAGCAGTCTCGCCTGTGGCTCGAATCGGTAGCTGCGCTGTTGCAGTTGCGCCTCGTAGTCGGCGATCGCCGCTGCCGCCTGATCGGCCGGCGTCAGCAGGACCGGCCGCTGCGGCATGGCTGTGTACGCGGACGCGACTGGGCCTTGGGTCGGACTCGATTCGCGCCATTGCGCGTCGAGCACGTAGGCCGCGTCGCGGTCTGCGCCGTCGTCAAACGCGAGCACGTCGCGCGGAAACGCGCGCGGCGCGTGTGTAACGAATACCTCCTGTGTGGCCGTGGCGTCGGCGAGCCGCTCGAAGATCACGACCTCGACGCGATACCACGAGTCGTTTGCGAGCGTCGGAACTTCGTCCGCGCGCGGCGTCGCGCACGGTAAGACGACGAACGCGACCAGTGCGATCCAATGGTGTGGACGATGACTCACGCCGTTGCCGACCGCAGCGGTCGCTCCGACCGCGGCTCCAGTTGTTCGAGCAGTTTGCGCACGCGTTCGAAGCGCGCATCCGCGTCATCGAGTTTGGCCGTCACTCGCAGGCGCGAACCATCCTCGAGCCGATAACTGTGCGGCTCGCGCTGCACGAGGCGCACGAGTGCGAACGGATCCACGCGTGTGTCGGGGCTGAACTCGATGCGCCCGCCGGCTGGACCGAAGTCGATCCGCGCGACGCCGAGCTGCGCCGCGGCGAGCCGCAGCTCGGTGATCCGGAACAGTGTCTTCGTCGCACTCGGCAGCGCACCGAAACGGTCGATGATCTCGACCTTGAGTTCGTCGAGTGCCTCGCGGTTGTCGGCGCTGCTGATGCGTTTGTACAGGATCAGTCGCGCATGGACGTCCGGCAGGTAGTCGTCGGGAATCAATGCGGGCACGCGCAGATTCACTTCCTGGTGTGGCGTCAGCTGTGCGTTGAGGTCGGGCGTCTTGCCGGCGCGAATCGCCTTGACCGCGCGATCGAGCATCTCCATGTACAGAGAAAAGCCGATCGATTCGATCTGGCCCGACTGCTCATCGCCCAACAGTTCACCCGCGCCGCGGATCTCGAGGTCGTGCGTCGCAAGTGTGAAACCAACGCCGAGTTCGCCCGCGGCTTCGATTGCTTCGAGACGTTTGCGCGCGTCCTCGGTCAATGCTTTCGGGTGTGGAATCAGCAGATATGCGTACGCCTGCCGATGTGATCGGCCTACGCGGCCGCGCAATTGATGTAGTTGCGCGAGGCCGAATTTGTCGGCCCGCTCCATGATCATCGTGTTCGCGTTGGGAATGTCGATGCCGGTTTCGATGATCGTCGTGCAGACGAGCACATTTACGCGTCGATGGTAGAAGTCGCTCATCACCAGTTCGAGGCGGCGTTTCGGCATTTGACCGTGGCCGACACCGATCCGCGCTTCCGGGACGAGTTCGGCAATCTCGGTTGCGGTCTGCTCGATCGTGCGCACCTCGTTGTGCAGATAGAACACCTGCCCGCCGCGTGAGAGTTCGCGCGTGATCGCTTCGCGAATCAGGTGCTTGCGGCGCTGCGCGACGAAGGTCTTCACCGACAACCGCCGCGCCGGCGCTGTCGCGATGATCGACAGATCGCGGATGCCGCCCATCGCGAGGTTCAGCGTGCGCGGTATCGGCGTTGCGGTCAGCGTCAGCACGTCGACCTCGGCTCGCAGCGTCCGCAGACGCTCCTTCTGTCGCACGCCGAACCGATGTTCCTCGTCGATGATCACGAGACCGAGCGCGTTGAACGCAAAAGCGGTGTTGAGCAGTTTGTGGGTGCCGATGATGATGTCGACCGCACCTGATTTGAGTCGTTGGCGAACTGTCTCGAGTTCGCTCTCCGTGCGCAACCGCGATATCGCTTCGATCTGAACGGGCCAATCGGCGAAGCGATCACGGAAGCTCTCGTGATGCTGTTGCGCCAACAGCGTAGTGGGCACGAGGATCGCGACTTGTTTGCGATTCTGCACCGCAATGAACGCCGCGCGCATCGCGACTTCGGTTTTGCCAAAACCGACGTCGCCGCAGATCAGCCGATCCATCGATTTTGGGCTCATGAGGTCAGCGATGACTTCGTCGATCGCGCGCCGTTGATCCGCCGTGACCTCGAACGGGAACTGATCGACGAAGCGCTGGTAGTCGGCGTCGGGCGCCGCCATCGCGATACCGCCGCGCGCCTCACGATGCGCGTAGATGTTGAGCAACTCCGCGGCGACGTCGTGAATTTTCTCGGCCGCGCGGCGCTTGGCTTTGTCCCACTGGTCGGACCCGAGCCGATGCAGCGGCGCGTGGGCTTCGTCGGCACCGCCGTAGCGCGAGATCAGGTGCAGTGCGCTGACGGGGACGTAGAGCTTCGCCTCGTCCGCATACTCGATCGTTGCAAACTCGGACACGGCGCCGTCGATCTCGAGCGTGCGCAGCCCCAGGTAGCGGCCGACGCCGTGATCGATGTGGACGACCGGCGCGCCGATGTGCAATTCGGTGAGATTGCGAATGATCTGGTCCGGATCGACCGACCGCGGATCACGCCGGGTGTCGGCGTCGGCGCGGGCGCCGTACACCTGGGTTTCGGTGATCAGCGTGAACGTTTCCGTCATCACGCTGCATTCGATCGGCGCCACGTTCAGCCCGAGTGGGACGGCGCCCTGCCGAAATGCGGCGAAATTGTCGACATGGACCGGCCTTAATCCCGCGCGCGCGAGGAACTCATCGAAAACCTCGCGGCGCCCCGCGGATTCGACACAGAACAAGACCGGCACTTTCGAGGCAGCAACGAAGGCAGCGAGGCGCTCGGCGGGTTGATGTGCCCTGTGGTTCACTGAGACGTCGGGCAGCGACTGTGTGGCGAATTCGACGCGGTGGTGGCTGCCGTCGAGGACGACCTGCCTGAGTCCGCCCAGCGCACGAAACATTTCGTCGGTACGCAGATAGATCGCATCCGGCTGTAGGATCGGTCGCTCGATGTCGTGTCGCAGACTCTCGTAGCGCGCACGCACATCCGTCTGAAACGCGAGGATTTGCGCGTCGAGCCCATCGGGTATCACCGCAACGCAGTCAGCGGGCAAATAGTCGAACACGGTCGCGAGGGCCGCGTGGAAGAGCGGCAGGTAATACTCGATACCCGACGGCGCCATGCCTTGGCTCACATCCTGGTAGATCGGACAACGCCGCACGTCGACATCGAACAACTCGTGCCAACGATTTCGAAAGCGCGCGATCGCGTCTGCGGTCAACGGGAACTCTTTCGCCGGCAGTATCTCCACGGATGCGATCTGATCGATCGTCCGCTGCGTGTCGGGATCGAACGTGCGCAGGCTCGCGATCTCGTCGTCGAACAGGTCGATTCGGTAAGGGGTCGGCGTACCCATCGGAAAGACGTCGACGAGTGAACCGCGGATCGCGAATTCGCCGCGCTCCGACACCGTGTCGACGCAGCGATAGCCCGCTTGCTCGAGTTGCGCGCGGTAGCCGTGTGCGTCGAAGCGGGCGCCGACAGAGAGCATCAGACTGTGCGCCGCCAGAAATGCCGGCGGCGGCAAGCGTTGCAGCAACGTACGAATCGGCACGACGAGGACGCCGCGGCGCAGCCTCGGCAGGCGATGCAACGTGCGTAGCCGATCCGAGACGATGTCCTGGTGCGGCGAGAATGCGTCGTAGGCGAGCGTCTCCCAATCGGGCAACGTCACGACGTCGAGGGTGCCGCGCGAAAAAAACTCGAGTTCGCGTCCGAGGCGCTGCGCCGCAGCGGGATTTGCCGCAACCGCGAGCACGAGGCCGTCGTGTTGTTGCGCAGCGCGCGCAATTGCCAGACTCGCGGCGCCATCGAAGAGGCCGCCCCAACTGATTCGTTCGCCGGGTCGAGCGGGAAGAGGCGGGGCTTCGATATCTGCCATGCTATGGACGCGCGGTTCAGAGGGCGCGACATTCTACTGCATGGTCCGGCGCGCGCGGACGGCTTGCCAAAGGCTCGCCGACGGCTTGCCGACGGCTCGGACCCGTCGCAGGACCTACTGTAGATCCGCTAATTCAGACCGGTTAAAGTGCGCCGGCAATTTGCGACCGAGGCCAGACGTCCCGAACGGCTATGCAGCCCACCAACATCTTCGAACCCGCGTATTTTCACAAAGTGGTCGATTGCCAGTGGGCGTGTCCCGCCCACACTCCGGTCCCGGAGTACATCCGGCTGATCGCCCAGGAAAAGTACACCGAAGCGTACATGCTGAACTGGGACTCCAACGTGTTCCCGGGGATTCTCGGTCGCACGTGCGATCGTCCGTGCGAACCTGCGTGCCGCCGTGTTCGCACCGAAGAGAAGCCGGTCGCGATCTGTCGATTGAAACGCGTCGCCGCCGACAATAAAGGCGACATAACGCCCTACCTGCCCAGGGTGCCCACGCAAAAGAACGGCAAACGTATTGCGCTGCTCGGTTCGGGTCCGGCGTCGCTGGCAGTCGCGCGCGACCTGCTGCCGCTGGGTTACGAAGTGCACATGTTCGAGAAGGATCCGGCCGGCGGCGGCATGATGCGCACGCAGATCCCCGCGTTTCGATTGCCGGTCGAAGTGCTCGAGGAAGAGGTCAAGCTGATCCTCGACATGGGTGTCGAATGCCATTTCGGTCACGACGTCACCAGCATGAAGGCGATGCTTGCGAACGAATATGACGCGTACTTCATCGGCACCGGCGCGCCGCGCGGGCGCGACTTGCCTGACCTGAAAGGTCGCAAGGAGAGCAGCGCGCATATCTCGATCGGTATCGAATGGCTCGGGAGCGTCGCGTTTGGTCATACGACGTCGATCAAGGGCAAAGTGATCGTGATGGGCGGCGGCAACACCGCGATGGACTGTTGCCGCACGGCGCGGCGACTCGGCGCCGATCAGGTCACTGTCGTCGTTCGCTCCGGCTTCGAGGTGATGAAAGCCTCGGAGTGGGAAAAAGAAGACGCGATGTCCGAAGGGATTCCCATCGTCAACAATCGCCCACCGCTCGAGTTCGTCCACGAGAACGGCCGCTTGAAGGGCGTGTTGTTCCAGCGCGTCAAGCAGGTGACCGACGAGTCCGGCCGTCAGAAGACCGTGCCGACCGGCGAACCCGACATCTTCATGGAAGCCGATCATGTACTGATGGCGATCGGCCAGGAAAATCATTGCCCGTGGATCGAGCGCGACATCGGCATCGAGTTCGACCGCTGGGAATGTCCTGTGCTCGATCGCGACACGCTGCAGTCGACGCATCCGAAGGTATTCTTTGGCGGCGATTCGGCATTTGGTCCGGAGAACATCATCTGGGCCTCGGCGCACGCGCATAAAGCCGCGATCTCGATTGATCTCTTCTGCCAGGGACGCGACCTGAAGGCGGACCGGCCGCCCGAAGGCGTCAATCTGATCAGTCAGAAGATGGGCATGCACGAGTGGAGCTACGACAGCGAACACGACGCGTCGAAACGCCATCTCGTGCCGCACGCGGATCCGCGCAAATCGCTGAAGAACATCAAAATGGAAGTCGAACTCGGCTTCGACCGCAGGCTCGGCATGCTCGAAGCGCAGCGTTGTTTGAACTGCGACGTGCAGACCGTATTCACCGACAAGCTCTGCATCGAATGCGACGCGTGTGTCGACATTTGTCCGATGGATTGCATCACGTTTACGCCGAATGCGGATGAAGTCGATCTGCGCAAGATGCTCATGGCCCCGGCGCTGAACAAGGAACAGGATCTCTATGTCTCCGGACAGCTCCCGACGGGTCGCGTGATGGTCAAGGACGAAGACCTGTGTCTGCATTGCGGACTTTGCGCCGAGCGTTGTCCCACGAACGCATGGGATATGCAGAAATCGGTGATTCACCTGCCGCAACTGGGGTCGTACGCGCGATGACCCGGTACAACGATTTCGTCATCAAGTTTGCTAACGTCAACGGCTCCGGCTCCGCAAGCGCGAACGCGATGTTTGCCAAAGCGGTGTACCGGATGGGTGTCCCCGTCGGAACGCGCAACATTTTTCCGTCGAACATCCAGGGCCTGCCGACCTGGTTCGAAGTGCGCGTCAGCGAGCGCGGTTATCTCGGGCGCCGCGAAGGCGTCGACATCATGATTGCGATGAACGCCGAGACATACGTCGAAGACGTCGCGAGTCTCGTGCCGGGCGGCTATCTGCTCTACGACAGCTCGAGACCCCGGCCACACGAGCTGGCGCGCACCGATGTCGTCGACGTGGGCATACCGATCTCGATGCTGCTGTTGTCTGAGTTTCGGGATCCCAAGCAGCGGCAACTGTTCAAGAACATCGTGTACGTGGGCGCGTTGTCGGCCTTGATCGGCATCGACTTCGACGTGCTCACCGGCATGGTGTCGGAGCAGTACAAAGGCAAGGACGCGTTGATCAAGCCCAACGTCCATGCGCTCGAAATCGGCCGCAGCTACGCGCGCGACTACCTCGATACGCCGTTACCGATTCAACTGCGGCGTAGCAATGCCGTTGGCGCGAGAATCATGATCGAAGGCAATACCGCGTCCGCGCTCGGCTGCCTCTACGGCGGCGCGACCGTGTGCGCCTGGTATCCGATCACGCCATCGACGTCAGTGGCGGAGTCGTTCGAACGCTACGCCGACCGGCTGCGGGTCGACAAAGCCACCGGCAAGAAAAAGTTCGCGATCATGCAGGCGGAAGACGAACTGGCTGCGATCGGCATGGTGATCGGCGCGGCATGGAACGGTGCGCGCGCGTTCACCGCAACGAGCGGACCGGGCGTGTCGTTGATGAGCGAATTCCTCGGGCTCGCGTATTTCGCCGAGATTCCCGCAGTGCTGATCGACGTACAACGCGCGGGCCCATCGACGGGTATGCCGACCCGTACACAACAAGCCGACCTGCTGTCGGCGGTGTACGCATCGCACGGCGACACCCGCCACGTTTTGTTGATTCCGTCGAACCCGAAGGAGTGTTTCGATTTCTCGGCGGACGCGCTGGATCTCGCCGATCGTCTGCAGACGCCGGTGATCATCATGTCGGACCTCGAACTCGGCATGAACGAGATGTTGTCGGAACCGCTGGCGTGGGACGACGCGCGACGCTATGACCGCGGCAAGGTCTACGACGCCGACGCACTCGATAAAATCGAAAAGTTCGGCCGCTACCTCGACACCGACGGCGACGGCATCGGCTACAGGACCTTGCCCGGCACACACCCGTCGAAGGGCAGCTTCTTCACGCGAGGCACGTCGCGCGACGAATACGCGCGTTACACGGAGTCGCCCGAAGCCTATACGCAGAACATGGAACGGCTGCTGACGAAATGGGCAACCGCGAAGACGCTCGTGCCGCGCCCGGAGATTCGCGAGGGGACGCCGCGCCGCCCCTACGGCATCGTGTACTACGGCACCAGCGCGACGCCGATGCAGGAGTCGCTCGACTTGCTCGCCGCGGATGGTATCCACCTGGATACGTTGCGGATTCGTGCGATTCCGTTCGCGGAATCGGTGTTCGAGTTCATCGAGAATCACGACCTGACCTTCATCGTCGAACAGAATCGCGATGCACAAATGCGGATGATCCTCGTCAACGAGGGCGAGATCGACCCGGCGAAACTCGTGCCTGTGTGTTACTACGGTGGGCTGTCGCTGGCGGCAGAGTTCATACGCCGCCACGTGACGGAATATTTCGCGATGAACAAACTCGCGCGTATATCGGAGGTCAAGCGATGACGTTCGTAGCAAAACCCCGGGTGCACCACCCCCAACTCAAAGTAAACGACCTCGGGCTGACGCGCCGCGACTACGAAGGATCGGTGTCGACGCTGTGTGCCGGTTGTGGCCACGACTCGGTCAGTGCGGCGATCGTGCAAGCGTGCGCGGAATTGTCGATTCCGCCGCATCGGTTCGCAAAAATCTCCGGCATCGGGTGTTCGTCGAAGACGCCGACGTATTTTCTCGGGAAGTCGCACGGATTCAATTCCGTGCATGGCCGCATGCCGTCGGTTGCGACAGGCGCAAATCTCGCGAATCACGAGTTGTATTGCATCGGCATCTCGGGCGACGGCGATACGGCGTCGATCGGGATGGGTCAGTTCGCGCATATCGTTCGCCGACGCATCAACATGTGCTACATCGTCGACAACAACGGCACGTACGGACTCACGAAGGGGCAATTCTCGGCAACGAACGACCGCGGATCGACGAGCAAAAAAGGCGCACCGAACCTGTACGAGCCGATCGATCTCGTCAGCATCGCGCTGCAGCTCGGCGCGACGTTTGTCGCGCGCAGCTTCTCGGGCGACAAAGGCCAGCTCGTGCCGTTGATCCGCGCGGGGTTGCTGCACAAAGGATTTGCATTCATCGACGTCATATCGCCGTGTGTCGCGTTCAATAACCACCGCGGCTCGACGAAGAGCTTCGATTACGTGCGCAATCATCGCGGTGACGTAATGAGCGCAGACTTTGTGGCCCCGCATGATGAGATCCTGATCGACTATGCGCCCGGCGCGCGGGAAGACGTCGCGATGCCCGACGGGTCCACGCTGCAGCTGCGCAAACTCGCCGACGGTTACGACGCACACGATCGCGTCGCTGCGTTGTCGTACGTGCAGCGCAAACAGGCCGAGGGCGAAGTGGTTACGGGTTTGTTGTACCTCGATCCGGACGCGGCGGACTGTCACGCGATTCTGGGGACCGTCGATGTCCCGCTGAATGCGCTGACCGAGGCCGATCTGTGCCCGGGCGATGCAGCGCTCAAATCGATCAACGCGAGTTTCCGCTGATGGCGCTACCAAGTCTTGATGACTATTTCCCCGACTGGAAGGAACGCGAAGCACTGGCTGAGGCGATGATTCCGATCATCGGCAACCTGTATCGCAAGAATGTCGTGACCTATTGCTTCGGGCGCGGACTCTACAGCGAGAGCGTCACGAACATCATGAAGACGCACCGCTACGTGCGTCAGATCGCGAACAACGAGCTGTCGGAGTTCGAGAGTTATCCGATCATGAAGGCGTTGTCGGAACTCGACCTTGGGCCGTGCCATATCGACGTCGGCAAGCTCGCGCTTGCGTACATGGCGGCGAGCGCGAACGACGGCGTCACGCCGATGAACTTCGTCAAAGAAGCGTGCGCCGAGGTCATCGGGCGGCATGTGCCTCCGCTCGAGCGACCGCAGGACGTCGTGTTGTACGGATTTGGTCGCATCGGTCGGTTGCTCGCGCGATTGTTGATCGAAAAAACCGGTGGCGGCCAACAACTTCGCTTGCGCGCGATCGTCGTACGCAAGGCCGGCAAAGAAGATCTCGGCAAACGCGCAAGTTTGTTGCGGCGCGATTCGGTGCACGGTTCATTCAAGGGAACGCTGCGCATCGACGAAGAGAACAACTGCATCATCGCCAACGGCAACGTGATCCGAGTGATCTATGCAAGTTCGCCGGCGTCGGTCGACTATACGCAACACGGCATCACGGACGCGATCGTCATCGACAACACTGGCGCGTGGCGCGACGAAAAAGGCCTGTCGGAGCATCTGAAGGCGAAGGGCGTGTCTCGCGTCATCGTCACTGCGCCGGGCAAAGGTGCCGTCCGCAATATCGTCTCGGGGATCAATTCGGCTACGCTGACAAAGGACGATCGGATCATCGGTGCTGCGTCATGCACGACGAACGCGATTGTGCCGATCCTGAAGGCGCTCGACGACGAATACTCGATCGTGCACGGGCACATGGAGACGGTGCATGCGTATACGCCCGATCAGAATCTGCACGACAACTATCACGAGAAGAGTCGTCGCGGGCGTAGCGCGCCGCTGAATCTGGTCATTACCGAGACCGGCGCGTCATCGGCGATCACTGATCTGCTGCCGAACCTCGACGGCAAGCTGACGGCAAATTCGATTCGGGTGCCGACGCCGAACGTGTCGCTAGCGATCCTGAACTTGACGACGTCGACTGCGACGTCGGTCGATGCGGTCAACGCGTATCTGCGCGATGCATCGCTGTACTCACCACTGCAGCGCCAGATCGACTTCGTCAACTCGCCCGAAGTGGTCTCATCCGACTTCGTCGGCAATCGACACGCGTGCATCGTCGACGGCGTCGCGACGATCGTGAAGGACAATCGAATCGTCGTTTATGTCTGGTACGACAACGAGTACGGGTACTCGTGCCAGGTGGTCCGGGTCGTCCAGAAGTGGGCTGGCATCCGCTATCCGCTGATCCCCAGCGACGTCGCGGAGATCGGCTTCGGCTGAGCTGACTCGTTAGATCCGGTTACTTGCCGGTGAACTCCGGCGCGCGTTTCGCCATGAACGCGGCCATGCCTTCTTTGAAATCCGCAGAACGCATCAGCGGCAGCAGCTGCAGAAATACGTGATGGACATGGTCGTTGAACGTCTCGTTCATGCCCATGCGCATCATGCGCTTCGCGGCTTGTACGGCGAGCGGAGCGTTTTTCGAGATTTCCTGTGCCAGCGCAGCCGCAATCGCACCGACGTCGGCCGCGGGTACAACACGCGAAACGAGGCCCATCTCCAGACACTCGGCGGCGCTGAGGGTACGCCCCGTAAATATCAGTTCCGCCGCTTTCGACCAACCGAGCAGACGCGGCAAGATCCAAGTGCCCCCGGATTCGGGCAGTACCCCGCGCGCAGTGAACGCGGCCGCCAACTTCGCGGTGTCCGCCATGACCCGGATATCACAGCCGAGCGCGAGGTCCATGCCGTAACCGGCGGCGGAGCCGTTCAGCGCGCAGATCGTCGGTTTGTCGAGGCTGTGGAGAACCGTTGGCGGCGTGTTGCGAAGGTCGAGGTTCGCGGGTCCCGCACTGTTCGACAGGCCACCCGCGATACCGCCGCCGCGCAGGTCCAGGCCGGCGCAGAAAAATCGTCCCGTTGCCGTAATGACGATCGCGCGCACATTGGCGTCTTCGTTTGCCGCGAGCAGATGCCGCGTCAACGCGTCGAGCATCGGACCCGAGATCGTGTTCTGCACCTCGGGTCGATCGATCGTCAGCGTGGCGACGTGGTCGGCGACCGCGTAGTGGACGTCCTGCTTCACAGCGTCGTTGGGTTGGCTGGCCATTGGTGAAATCTCGCTGGAGTGTCGTTGAACCCTAGTGTGAATGCCGTATGCGCGCAAGGAGACTTGCTAGGAAGCGCGCGCGGGCATCTTCTCCTCGGAGACGTCATAACCCGCCTCGAGCGGAATGCACAGATACGCGCCGTCGGCGCGCCGTTCCGTCCACGGCGTGACAGTCACGATGCGTGCGCGCCGCGCGCGCTCGACCGCGTCCGCGGGTGACGTCGCATGGCTGAGCTTTTCGATTTGCCGCAACGTTGGAAAGATCACGGTGTAGCGGCGTGACGCCGCACCTGCGAGTGCGTCGGCGGGAGTAATCCACACCGAATCGACGGATTCGTGACCATCGTGCAGAGCGACCTGGTCTGATGGCGCGACGGCGACGAAGAAGTGTGTATCGAACCGCTTTGGCATCATCTCCGGGGTGATCCAGTGCGCGAATGGCACGAGCTGATCGCACGCAAGGCGCAGATCGTGTTGCTCGAGGAAGTGTCGAAAGGCGACCTCGCCGTTTTGAATTTTGAGCCGGTATGGTTCCAACGTCGCCAATCGTTCGCCGGGGATCAGGTGTGTTTCGCCGGCCGCCCGCGCCAGCAGAACTCCGCATTCTTCATACGCTTCGCGGATCGCGGCGATCTGGATCGCGCGCGTGGCGGCGTCGGCAGATCCACCGTCGCAGTGTTCTCGAAGTCCAAGATCTTCGTCCTGCGGATCCACTTTGCCGCCGGGGAATACCAGCGCCCCCGACGCAAAATCGATCTGGTGGTGACGCACCACCATGAACACTTCAAGCGCCAGATGATCCCCACGCAGCAACATAATCGTCGCAGCCGCAACGGCCGGAGCCACGGCGGCGGTCACCGTTGCGCGACTTCGTGGATGAAGCGGTCGAGCGTCGCGAGTTTTTGCGGCATAGGTCCCAGCGTGAAGTCGGGGACGATCAACTCGTCCACGCCAATGGCGCGATACTGCGCGACCGTTTCGCGTACCTCGTCGACGGTGCCGATGATCGCCGCCTGGGCCATCTTGGCGTCGCGCATCTTCTGCAGATACGCTCGGTCATCACTCATGAACAGCAATGCCAAAGCACTGCGCTGAATGCTCTTGGGATCGCGGCCCAGTTTTGCGCAGTGCCCGTCGAGGATCGCCATCTTCGATTTGAGTGTCGCGACGGTGCCCCACACATTCCATTCATCGGCGTGTTGCGCGGTGATTTGCAGCGTGACTTTTTCGCCGCCACCGCCGATCAACAACGGCAGCGGGCGCTGAACGGGCTTCGGTTCGAGTGACGCGTCGTTGAGTGCGTAGTATTTCCCGGAGAAGTTCGACTTTTGCTCCGAGAAGAGCCGCTTGATGACCTGACAGGCTTCGTCGAGCCGAGCCAAACGTTCGGCCACGGTATAGAACGGGATGCCGTATTGGTGGTGCTCGTTTTCCTGCCACCCGGAGCCGAGTCCCAGCACGACGCGACCCGACGTGATGTGGTCGAGCGTCGCAGCCATCTTCGCGAGCACCGCGGGGTGTCGATAGGTGTTGCCGGCGACCAGTGTGCCAATACGGATCCGCGGCACCAGCGCGCCGATGGCTGCCAATGTCATCCAGGCTTCGGGCCACGGCGTGCTCGTATCGGGCGCGTTCGGCATGAAGTGATCGGCGTACCACACGCCGTCCCAGCCCGTCTGCTCGACGTGCCGCGCCAGCGTTATAACGTCGTTGAACGGTTGCGAAGGACTGGGCCAGAAGCTGAAGCGCATCCTGAATCTCGAACAGCGGGGATAGGATCGGATGTTCGCTTATGTATCCGGCTATGGCAAACTCGGGGCCAAATGGGGGGGAGAGGTGCGGGGTGAGCCGCGCCTCGAACAGTCCGACGAATCGACGGATGCGCGGCGCGAGGTCGAGGTAGTGGACAGATCCGGGAACAGGACGAGCGCAGTGCTCAATACGGGCCGCATGCGACTTCGACCGATCGCGATCGATGACGTCGACGCGTTGCACGCGTTGTTGACGGATCCCGGCGTGCGTCGCTACCTGTCGGGCGACCGCATCATTCCACGCGCGACCGTCGAAGAGATGATTGCGAAGAGTCTCGCCAGCTTCGAGTCGGACGGGTACGGCTATTTCGCGTTGGAACTGAGCGACCAAACTGGCGAACTGATCGGCTTTTGTGGCCACCGCCGCGTCGAAGCGTCGGATCAGATCGAACTTCATTATGGCATCCATCCGCGGCACTGGGGCGAAGGCCTCGTCGCGGAGGCGGCGCGCGAAGTTCTGCGTTTTGGCTTCGAGGCGTGCGACTTCGATCAGGTGATCGCCGCGACGGATACCCCCAATCAGCAGTCCGTGCGGGTATTGCAGAAACTCGGTATGACGTTCGCTTGCCGGCGGGAGTTTCACGACCTCGACACCGTGATTTTCTCGATGACCCGGTCTGAATTTCTCGAATCCGAATAACGCGCAGGACCGGCGGGACGTGCGGGTCGGGGTGCTGCGGATCGGTTTCGTCCTACCGGGTTGTCGTTCGCTCAAAGAGAAGCGCCAGCGACTCGGAGGACTGCGCGAACGCTACGGCCGCCAGGTCAACGTCGCGGTCTGCGAAACCGGATTTCACGATGATCACGACCGCGCCGAATGGACGTTCGTCGCGATCGGGATTACCGCGCGCATCGTCGAACAGACCCTCGCGGACGTCGAGCAGCGGATCCTCGAGAGCGTCGATGCCACGGTGTCCGGCATCGTTCGCGAAGAAATCTGATGGTGGGTCGAGTTGTCGACGGCATCGCCGAGGCTTCGCCAAGGCTTGCGTCGACGTTCGGGTGGCGGCAGCATGCGGCCATGGCCGCGTTCCTGCTATTGCTGATCATCCTCGGTGCGACCTTTTTCTGGGTAAAACGCACGCGGACCGCGCGCGACCGATGGATCGCTCGACTTGCACTACCCGGTGTCTGGCAGTGCGATGCACCCGATGGTCCATCGATCCTGGAATTCGTCGGTGATCCAAGCTCGGGTCGATATATCGAGCGCTCGGGTCGCGCGACTGAACGAGGTCGTTGGGAGCTTCACGGCAGCTCGATCGAACTGGAATCGGAGGGCGGCAGCCGCAGCTACGAGCTGCGCCTATTCGAGAACGGTTCGATCGGCATCGATGGTCCGGGCCGCGAACGGCGTATCTACGTGCGGCAACGTAGCAACGTGGTGCCGCTGCGCCAGCACCGGTGATCGCGTCGGTGCCGGTTGATCACTGCTTGCGACGATCCGCACGCTCGGGATCGCGGCGCGGTGCCGTATCCTGCGCATCCCGCTCCGCGTTGCGTCGATCTTCGCGACTCTTGCGCCGATCCCGACTGTTCTTACGGCGCTCGGTGCCGAACGAATCGCCCATCGAAAATACCCGCTGAAGACGGCGCGAATTTTACCCTGATTTGAGCTACGGACCATCCCGGCTCGGCATCTGCGGTGGGTACAATTCGACCTGCATTTTTGATGGAGCCGCAACGACGATGGCGCAGCCTCTCGACGAACTGATCGACCTGGCCAGTCGCGTGCTAGGGCGGCTTGACGCGGTGCTGCCGCAGACCGCAACGCCCGATTGGTCGCAAATCCACGCGGCTGTATGGCATCTGTCGGCCCTCGGCGGCGAATTACGCGCCCATGCGGATCTGGACCCGATCGACCTCGATGACCTGTTGTTCATCGATCGGCAGAAGCAACGCATCGACGCGAATACCGCGCAGTTCGTGCAGGGGTTTCCCGCCAACAACGTGTTGTTGTGGGGCGCGCGCGGCACGGGTAAATCATCGCTGATTCACGCTCTGCTGAACCGGTATGCGGAACGAGGGCTGCGCCTGATCGAGATGGACAAGCGTTCGCTCGGTTCGTTGCCCCGCATCGTCGCGCTGGTGCGGGACGCGCCGTATCGGTTCGTGCTCGTCTGCGACGACCTCTCGTTCGCTGCGGACGATGCGTCGTACAAGGAACTCAAGAGTGTGCTGGAGGGGTCGGTGTTTCGCTCGTCCGACAACGTCCTCATTTATGCGACATCGAATCGCCGGCACTTGCTACCCGAGCACATGGCAGACAACCTGGCTGCCAGTCACGAAGGCGGTGAGGTGCACGAGAGCGAAGCTGTCGAGGAGAAAATCTCGTTATCGGACCGATTTGGACTGTGGCTTTCATTCCAGCCCTTCAAGCAGGCCGACTACCTCGATGTCGTCGCACATTGGCTCGCCCGAATCGGCGCGCGGCATGGGTTGACCGTCGCTCTGACGGATTCGGCCCGCCGCGAGTCGTTGCAATGGGCGCTCGCGCGCGGCGCGCGCAACGGCCGCACGGCCCAATATTTCGCGCGGGATTGGGTCGGGCGAATGCTGCTCGAATCCGTCGCCGGTTCATGATCGCGATGATGAGGTATTGTCCAGACACTGAACATCACTTGGAGCGCGGCTTGACGCCACGGAGGGTGGTTCATAGAATGCGCCGCTTCGTCTTCGTCCCCTTCGTCTAGTGGCCTAGGACACCGGGTTTTCATCCCGGCGACAGGGGTTCGACTCCCCTAGGGGACGCCAAACCGACGCAATCTTGCGAGCCCCGGTACGTCCCGAGTACCATGCCGGCGCCACACTGGTTTGATGCGGGAATAGCTCAGTTGGTAGAGCACGACCTTGCCAAGGTCGGGGTCGCGAGTTCGAGTCTCGTTTCCCGCTCCATCTTTTCAACGACTTGCACGTTCGCCATCCGGACACCACCGCGCGACTGACACGCACACTGAGGGGTTGCGCCGGTTGATCCTCGAGCTGGCAGCGCTGTGGATCGCGCCTCACCCCCAATTCACGTCACCATTGAACATACAAGCGATCTCCGGATCGCGACTGCTAGTCTCCATCGGAGGCCCGTCCTAAAGTACACGCGGAGGCAACGATATCTCGGCGACTAGAATGAATATGCAATCCGACAGGACCTCGATAGGGTGAAAGTAGACGGCGGAAGTGATCAGGAAGCGGCTCGCGTCGATAGTCTCGTGCGGTTGGTCGGTGCGGGACACCGCGCGCTCGACGTTGGAGCGCGCTCCGGGCACATATCGTTACGCATTGTCGACGGATTTGATGAAGTCGTCGCTCTCGACCTGGTCAAGCCAAGCGTGGTGCATCCCAAGATCACTCCGGTCGTTGGCGATGCCACCGACATGCAGTTCCCGGACGATTCGTTCGACGCGGTGCTGTGCGCGGAGATGCTCGAGCACGTGCCGCGAGCGTTGCTCGCGCGCGCGTGCGCGGAGTTGGCGCGCATGAGCGGGCAGCGCCTGGTCGTAGGGGTGCCTTACAAGCAGGACATTCGCTGCGGTCGAACGACCTGCTTCATGTGTGGGAAGCACAATGCGCCCTGGGGACATTTGAACAGCTTCGATGAGGCTGCGTTGACGCGATTATTTCCGGACCTCGAGTGGATGGCGGTCGAGTACATCGGAACCGGTGAGCCGGGAACCAACCCGATATCCACCTTCCTGCTGGACCTCGCCGGAAATCCGTGGGGCACATACGATCAAGCGGAAGCCTGCGTTCACTGCAATTCGCACTTGCTGCCGCCGCCGCACCCATCTGTGGCGCAACGAGTGGCGGCGAAGGTCGCCGTTAAACTGCAAATGATTCAGCGCCCGTTTCAGGCGGCGCACGCCAATTGGATTCACCTTGTCATGACTAAGCGTCGCAACGCTTCGGTGTCGGTCGGTTGACCTGAGGCAGTCGCAAGGAGCCCGCACAGATGACGACCGGTTTTGATCCGTTTCGCTCCGACCGCCCGCTGATCGTCTACATCGATTTCAAGAGCCCGTACGCGTTCATCGCAAAGGACCCGACGTACTCGATTGCCGATCAACTCGGCATCGAGATCGACTGGCGCGCGTTGACGCTCGATATCCCGAGTTATCTCGGATCGGCGCGACTCGATGCCGATGGTCGCGTGATCGAGAACAATCGCACGCCGCAGCAATGGAGCGGTGTCAAGTACGCGTACCGCGATGCGAGACGGTATGCGTCGTTGCGCGGGCTGACGCTGCGCGGGACCACGAAGATCTGGGACTCGTCGCTCGGCGGAATCGGTATGCAGTGGGCGAAGCAACAGGGAGATACGGTGCTTCGCGGATATATCGATCGCGTCTACGAACGCTTCTGGAAACGGGAACTCGATATCGAGGATCCGCGGGTCATCGAGGCCGTGCTGGTGGAAGCCGGTGCCGATATTGACGGCTTCGCCGTCTATTGGACGGGCGAGGGTCGGGTCAGCCACGACGCGATACAGCAGCAGATTTTTGCGGCCGGGATATTCGGTGTGCCGAGCTATGTCGTTGCTGGTGAGCTGTTCTTTGGCCGTGAACATCTGCCGATGGTGCGCTGGTTGCTGACCGGCAAGCGGGGTCCGGCGCCCGACATCGCTTATCGACACTTTCCGGAAGCCACGGAATCACTTGTCTCGAGGGCAAACGATTGAGCGAAGCGGCGCCAGGTTCGATCGGTGCCCTCCCGACGAGCCCGACAATATGTGTTGATTTCAAGAATCCCAAGGCGTACCTGGCGCTGCAGCCGACCTACGCGCTCGAGGCCGAACTCGGCATTGTGTTCGAGTGGCTGCCACTGATCGTCTCCGCGCTGGGTCGGCCGCAGGCCGCGCGCGCTGAAGAGGATCGCGGGTCTCGTCATCGGCGCATGCGCGCCCGGTACTACGAGGACGACCTGCGGCGCTATGCGCGGATCTCGGGGCTGGAGCTTGGAGATCTGTACCGCAACCCGGACACGACGATCGCGAGCATCGGTTTGTTGTGGGTGAACGAGCGCTCGCCGTCGAGTCGGCGGGCTTACGTTGACACCGTCTTCGCGCGCTACTGGGGCGGGCAGTTGAATATCGAGGATCACGCCGCCATTGGCGCGCTGTTGGGCGATGTCGGCGCCGATGTCGTCGGCTGGAATGCGTATGTGAACGGACGGGGTCGGCAGACGCTCGAGTTGACGTCCGCGCGCTTGCGTGAAGCAGGGCTGTTCGATGTGCCCGGCTACATTGTCGACAACGAGATCTTCTTCGGTCGGCAGCATCTGCCGATGATCGGCTGGATTCTCAGCGGACGACTCGGTGAACCGCCGATTTGAAACAGTTTACTGCTAACGGACTAGCGACTTCAGCAGCGTGCGCGTGCGGACGCGATCGTCCGGCGACGGGGTGAATTCGGACGCCGCGAAGTCGGTGACACCGGCTTGCGCCAGGCCGTCGATCATCCGGATCACGGCATCTTCATCACCGACTAATGCAAGATCACCCGGCCCGGCAACGCCTTCACGATCGAACATGGCGCGGTACGACGGCAGCTGTCCATACAGCGTGAGCGTCTTGTCGATCATCTGACGCACCTTCGCGGCATCGTTGGTGACGCACACCGGCAGCGTCGCGATGATTCTCGGCGCGGCGCGACCGGCGCGCTGGGCAGACGCCGAAATGGTCGGCACGATGTGGTCGCGAATGGTTCGTGGACCAACCCAAGCGAGGGTCGTGCCGTCGGTTCGAGCACCGGCAACGGCGAGGGCTTGTGGTCCGAGTGCGGCGACGACGACGCCGCAGCGGCGCTCGGCGCGCTTGAACAACTGCGCGTCGCAACTGATCGTCTCACCGGTGAACGCAACTTTGCCTTCGTCGAGCAGCGGCATCAGCACGGACAGATATTCCCGCAGGTGTCGAATCGGCTTGTCGAAACCAATGCCGAGCTGCGCCATCATCGGTGCGTGCGATAGTCCGATACCGAGCGTCAGGCGGCCGCCGATCGCGGCGTTCGTCGTCAGTGCCTGACCCGCGAGCACCATCGGATGGCGGGGCAGCGTCGGCACGATCGCGGTGCCGAGTTGGATGTTCGCCACGCGCATACCGACCACCGTCAACACGGTGAGCGCGTCCAGTCCGCCGGTCGGATGCTCGGCGAGCCAGTAGCTGGTGAAGCCGTCCGCTTCGGCCTGCGCTGCGTGCGCCACGATCGCGTCGATCGAAGCGCGCTGCACGAGTCCGGTGCCGTTGATTCCGAGGCGCATCAGTGGTTACCCATTTCAGTTCTGATAGCTTTGATCCTGCCGGTCGAGCATCCGCCGCAGTGCTGGCCACGCGGAGTTTGCAAAATACGGCATCGCGTTGAGTCCGGTCGTAACCCTGATCGATTGCGGCGACGGATGCCGAAGCGCACCGCTCGCGGATGCTTTCACCTGGATGGCGCACGCGCGTTCGAGATAGTAGAGCCGCATGAAGCACTCCGGCACGGTGTTGCCGACTGCGAGTGTTCCGTGATTCCACAGCAGCATTGCGTTTTTGCGGCCGAGATCGGCCGTCAGGCGATCCCGTTCATCGAGGTTCAGCGCGACGCCCTCGTAGTCGTGATGCGCGACGTCGTCACAGATGAACAGCGCCGTCTGGTTGAGCGGCAACAGGCCATCCTTCATGCACGACACCGCGACACCGGCGTCGGTATGCAGGTGCATGACAGCGTGCGCGTCGTCCCGCGCCATATGCACCGCGCTGTGAATGGTGAAGCCTGCGGAATTGACCTGGTAACCATTGTCGAGCACGACATTGCCGTCGACGTCGATCTTGACGAGGCTCGACGCAGTGATCTCGTCGAACATGAAGCCGAATGGGTTGATCAGGAAGTGCGGTTCGTGGCCCGGCACGCGGGCGGAAAGGTGCGTGAAGATCAGATCGTCCCAACCGTAGTGCGCGACCAGCCGGTACGCGGCGGCAAGATCCTGCCGCACGGTCCATTCGTCGGAACTCACCATCGTGCGAATGTCACCCGAGGCGGCAGCTACGGCCATGATGTGTTCTCCATGCGTTCGTTGCGTCGTCTACGATGATACGCGTGCGTCGGACGCAGCGCAGCGCGGCGATCAGCGGGCATAATGCGCCGGAATGAACTTGCAAAATCACCTGAGGCCGGTCGTAGCCGCGGCGACCTGGTCGCTGCTGCTCCTCGCGTCGTCGTCCACCGTGCTCGCCGAGATCGCGCTGGACGGTGTCAGCGAACAGCAGGCGCTGAACATCAACGCGTTCCTCGGGCTCGCCGATCTCGAGTGCAACGCGCCGCCGTGGTTGGTTCGGTGGCAGTACCGAAAGGCCGACTCTGAAATCAACGCGGCGCTCGAGGCGCTCGGATTCTACAGCGCGCAGATCGTCGATGACCTCGACATGCCAACGGATGGATGCTGGCGCGCGCACTTCCAGATAACGCCCGGCGAACCGGTGATCGTGCGCGAAGTCTCGATTCGCGTGGATGAACCGCTCGTCCTTGAACCGGCAATCGCTGCACGATTGAAGCAGGCTGGCGAGCTCAAGGGCAAAGCGCTGAATCACTTGAGCTACGAGAACGTCAAGCGTGGGTTGCTCGAGGACGCGCAGGCCCTCGGATACTTCGACGCCGCATTCAAAACCAACGCGATTGAAGTCGACGCCGTCGAGCGTCGTGCCTCCGTTGACCTCGACCTCGTCGGCGGAGCGCGATTTGTCTTCGGCAGCATCGAAGTCGTCGGCGATTTTCTGGAGCGGCGCCTGATCGATGCCTACATTCCGTTCGGCACCGGAGACCCGTTCGACGTGTCGCTCGTCGCGCGGTTGCGCCGCAACCTCGCGGATAGCGGCTACTTTGGTCGCACCGTCGTCCTTGCCGACAGCGACGCGGCGGTCGATCAAGCGGTTCCGATCCGCATCGAGTTGTACCCGCGCGCGCGCGACTGGACGTATGCGTTCGGGCTCGGGTATGCGACCGATACCGGCGCGCGGATTCGCGCCGACGCGGACAACAATCTGGTGAATGAGCGGGGCCACCGCGCCTCTGTGAAGTCGGTGTTGTCCACCGAGCGAACGTCGCTGGATATGCAGTATCGGATTCCGCACCTGAGCCCTTTGAACGACTGGTTCATTTTCGACGCCGGTCTTGCGCACCTCGAGTCGAACACGTCGACAAGCGACATCCAGCGCATCGGTGCACGGCACACCTACGAACGTGGGGCGTGGATCGAGACCGACTTCGTCGACTTGACGTACGAGGACTTCAAGATCGGCGATGAATTCGGCGACAGTCGGCTGTTGCTGTTCGGGTCGACGGTGGCCCGGTTCTGGCGCGATGAGCCGAGTCGACCGAACGCGGGTTATCGCGTCGATGGAACGATTCGTGGAGCGTTGCAGTCGCTGGGTTCGGATACCGACGTCGTTCAGTTGCTCCTCGGCGGCAAGGTCATCCGCGGTCTGTCCAAAAAAGTACGCGTGCTCGCGCGCTCGAACGCGGGCTGGACGTGGAAGGAAGACTTCGACGACCTGCCGCCGTCGATTCGATTTTTCGCCGGCGGCGACACCAGCATCCGCGGCTACGAGTTCCAGGGAGTGGGTCCGATGCAGGACGGCCATGTTGTCGGCGGCAGCTCGTTGCTGACCGGCTCAATCGAATTCGACTATCAGTTTCGCCCTAACTGGTCCGTCGCGGCATTCGTCGACTCGGGGTCGGCCTATGACGACGAGCCGCGGTTCTACACCGGCGTTGGCGGCGGCGTCCGCTGGTACTCGCCGATCGGACCCATCCGTGTCGATGTCGCGCATCCGCTCGACGATCCGACGACGCAGTGGCGGTTGTACGTCACGATCGGTCCCGATCTGTGACGGCAGTCCGGCTGGCTCTGCTCGCGTTGCTGTTAGTGGCGATCGCGATCGTGGCGAGCGTTGCCGGCGTATTCGCCAGCGCCGCCGGCACGCGTTGGGTCATTGAACGCGCGATTGCCACCGCTGGCGTGCCGATCGAGGTCTCGCGCGTCGATGGCAGTGCATTACTTGGCGTGCGCATCGATGCGCTGCGGATTCGGCTCGACCACTCGACGATCGACATCAAGGGACTCGAAGTCGCGCCGGCGTGGGGTGCGTCGGGCGCCCGCCGCGCGCTCGTGCTCGATCGGCTCGCCGCCGCGTCGGTCAGCGTGACGACAACCGGCGAACCGGCCCCACCTGCGCGGCTCGCGTGGGTCGTCCCTGTGCCGCCGATTTCCTTTGATGTGCGTTCGCTGCAAATCGAACGGTTTGCAACGGACCGCCTGTCCGAGCGCTACACGACCGCGCTCACAGCGCGACTAGCGTACGACGGCACGGTGTTCTTGCTGCGCGACGTCGCTCTGCGCGCGCCCGCGCTGCAGATCGCAGGCAATCTGACGCTGACACCGATGAGCGATGTCCCGGTTGGCGGCGAGCTGACGTGGCGCGCGTTCGATCCGGCGGCTTCCGGCCGCGTCGTGTTGACGCACACGCTGCGCGAACTCGACTTCGACATGCGAGTGGATGAACCGCTTCGGGCCGACGCGCGCGGCCGAATCCGTCTGTTGGGGGAGGTGGACCCATATTTCAGTTTTGCGACCCGTGTGGCCGAATGGACAAACGAACAAGTCACGGTTTCGACTCTCAGCGTCGACGTCGCCGGAACCCTTCAGCATTTCGACGCGCACGGTGATGCCAACGTGCAGTTCGGTGCGTTGCCGGCTGCGCGGCTGTCGGCGCAGGTCGGCGGATCGCTCGCGGCGGTCGAGATCACGCAGGCGATGCTCGAATTGAACGACGGTCGGGCGATCGCGAAAGGACGCATCGAATTCGAGCCGCAACTGGCGGCAAATCTCACGGTCGATCTCGAGCGCTTCGATCCGCATCTGTTTCACGATTCGTTGTCTGGCGCGCTGTCCGGCCGGATCGAAGTCGCCGCGCGCAACGACGATCTGCAGGTCGTGATTGCGTCTGTCGACGGCGACCTCAATCGAGCTGCGTTTCGCGGCAGCGGTCGGGTCAGCCGTGTCGGCGATGCGTGGGCGGCGCGCGACGTCGAGATTCGCTCGGGGCCGAACCGCGTCGCGTTGACGCTCGATTGGGAAGGCGAACGGGTCAGTGGCGGCGCAGAACTCGACATGCCGGAACTCGGCACGCTGCTACCTGAACTGCACGGCGATCTGGCGGGCACTGTCACGTTCGCGGGCACGCGCGCCAAGCCGAACGTCGTCGGCGCAATCGCGTCGCGGAAGCTCGACTATCTCGAGTGGTCGCTGCGTGAGCTACGCGTCGACGCTACATCGGACGATGCGCGTTCCGGGCGGACACGCATCGAGATCGCGAGTGCGGCGCGCGGCGACCTGCGTGTCGATCGGGTCGACGTCGATGCTCGCGGCACGCTTGACGCGATCGATGGGACGCTTGGCTTCAGTCTCGGCGAACAGCGCGGTGCGATCGCGGCGGCGGCGCGCCACGATTCGGGCCGTTGGAACATTGTCATCGCCGAAGGAGCGGTACTGCCGTTGCCGGGCGAGTTGTGGCAGCTGGATCGACGCACGACAGCGACGATCGACGGCACTGCATACAGCGTGTCGGCGCATTGCTGGCAACACATGCGAGATATCGGTCGGCTGTGCGTTGATGCTGCACAAATGCGCGGCGCGAATGCGAACCTCGTCGGGACACTCGACCGCTTGCACGTAACCGTTCTGGCGAGTCGGTTCGAGGGTCTTGAAGGACTCGGGGGAACCGTGTCGGGTCGCTGGGACCTCGTTTCGGACGCACGCGGTTGGCGTGGCACGGCCGCACTGGAAACGGATGGCTTGGCGTTGGTCGATCCTGCGGCAGCGCAGGTGCCCGTCTACGATTTGCCGCGCCTGGTCGCCACAGCCAGCGTGTCCAACGGAGGCGTCGACATCGAGTTGGAAGCTTTTGATGAACAGTCTCGGGTCCTGAATACCGAACTGCACGTCGCAGGCTTCGATGGCGCCGCAGCGTTGACTGGGCACGCGAACGTGACGATTGCGGACCTCGGATTCATCGCTACCTTCAGTCGACGGATCGGCGAGATCCAAGGTGCGTTGAACGGCGCGTTCGACATCAGCGGTTCGCTCGGCGAACCGAACATCGACGGCGCGCTGGTGGTGCAAGGCGCGCGCGTCGTGTTGATCGAACCGGGTATCGAACTCACGTCATTGGATCTGACGATGCAACTGAGTGGCCGGAACCAGATCGCGATCCACGGCGCGGCGCGCAGCGCCGAAGGCAGTGTCGCGATCGAAGGTGCGGTGTTTGAGCCGTTCGGCGAACAACGTCGATTGCAAGCACGGGTGGACGCGACAAACCTCGCGGTTCGGGTACCGGATCTGGACGCACGCGTGACGGGCGGCGTCGATGTCAGTTGGCTGGAAGGCCTCGTTACGGTGAAAGGTCGAATCGAAGTGCCGCGCGCCGCGATCACGATCAGCCAGCTGCCGGCCGGCGCGGTGCCCGTCAGTGCCGATGTCATCGTGATCAATCGAACCGAGCGCCGCGCCAGCGGCACGCGACTGCAGGTCGATCTGGAACTGGACTTGAAGGATGCCGTGCGTTTCACCGCGTTTGGTCTGTCGACGGGTCTCGCGGGCAGCCTTCGGCTGCGCCAGTCAGCGGACAGAATCGTCCAGTTGAACGGTTCACTCGCGCTGGTCAACGGTACGTTCAAAGCATTCGACCAGACACTCGCGATCGACAGCGGACGGCTGACCTACAGCGGACCGCCCACGAACCCCTATGTCGACGCGCGCGCGTCGCGGACCATTCAGGAGGCGGGTCGCAGTGTCACGGTCGGTGCGCAGATTCAAGGTCCGTTGGACGCGATCGAGACGACGCTTTTCTCCGACCCGTCGATGTCGGACGCGGATACGTTGGCCTACCTGGTGCTCGGACGACCGCTGAATACTGCGACGGCGCAGGAGGGGAGCAACGTGATGGGTGCGGCAATTGCGCTCGGACTGAAGGGCGCGGCGCCCGTGATCAAAGAGGTTCGCGATGCATTTGGTCTGGAGGAACTCACCGCCACCGGAGGGGGCGCCGAGGATCTGACGGTGATCGCCGGCAAGCGGTTCAGCGAGCGTCTGTTCGTCAGATACTCTTACCAGACATTCACTCGAATGAGCGCGATCCTGATCGAACTGCTGCTGAACCGCCGCCTCAGCCTCGAAGCGACGGCGTCAGAAATACCCGCGGTGGATGTCATCTACCGAGTGGGTGAGAACAACTGAAAGCTGCCGGTGCCGCAGCGATTCGACGGAAACTCAGATCTTTCGGTCCGGCGACGCGCGGCGCTCGAGCTCCGCCAGGACCATGTCGGCGCACTCCTCGAGCAGCAGCTGGTCATCCTTGTACAGCAGCAACAGCCGCACGATGCGCTTCACATGGTCGCGCCCAAGCGCATGGACCGCAGCCACCAGCTCCCGGTCCTCCACCTGTGTCGTAAAGCGAATCATCACTGTCCTTGCCGAACCGCCACGCCGAATGTACGACCGAAGACACTCGACGTAAACCGTGACGGAGCGCGTGTTCTGTGAAATTGAGGCTACGTCGACATCGATTGCGGTTGACTCACGTGTGCGCCTTGGCTGTAGTGGATCGAACGTTCAAGCGGTGTGACGTCGATGCCTTCCCCTGTTCCCGATGACGTCCCGCTTGGCAAAACCTCCGAATACCCGCCGACCTACACTCCGTCGCTGCTACGTTCGATCGAGCGCGGGACGATTCGCGCTGCGCTCGGCATCAAGGGAGCTCTGCCGTTCCATGGGCAGGACGCGTGGAACTGTTTCGAGTTCTCGTGGCTGAACGCGAGAGGTCGGCCCGAAGCGCGCATCGTAAAGATCGAGGTGCCTTGCAACTCGCCGGCGATCGTCGAAAGCAAATCGATGAAGCTATATCTCAATTCATTCGCGCAGACGGTGTTTGACACACCGGCCGAGTTGCTGATGACGTTGAATTCGGATCTGGCGTTGGCGTTCAGGACCCCGGTCATCATCGAACTGCTGAGCGTCGATCAGTCGCCGGAACCGATCGCCCGGTTGCCTGGCCGTTCGCTGGACGACATCGACGTCGATTGCGAGGTGTACCACTGGTGCCCCGACCTGCTCGCAGTGGAAGCAGGTGCGGTGACGGTGCGCGAGACGATGCATACGAACCTGTTTCGGTGCGTCTGCCCCGTGACCGGACAGCCCGATTGGGCGAGCGTGATGGTCCGTTATGTCGGCCACAGAATCCCGCCGACCGCTTTGTTGCGCTATCTGATTGCATTTCGCAATCACGCGGCATTCCACGAAGCGACGATCGAGCAGATTTTCGTCGATCTGACGCAGCGCTGTGCGCCTGAGCAGTTGACTGTCTACGGACGTTTCCTGCGACGCGGCGGCATCGACATCAATCCCTATCGATCGACCGATCAAACCACGGCGCCGTCGATGCGTCTGAATCGTCAGTAGCAGTGGAGCCATCTGCGGGGCTTCGAGCTGTCGACGGGTCGGCTATCCACGACCATCTCCCTCCGGTAGCATACCGCCCCTCAATGGCGACCCACTCCGGTCCCCTCGCGACGATACGTTGTGAACCCCGTCAGGTCCGGAAGGGAGCAGCGGCAGCAGCTGACTCGAGCGCCGGGGTGTGGCTGGTTTGGGTTGCCACCCAATTGGAGAGGTGTCCGAGCGGCTGAAGGAGCACGCCTGGAAAGTGTGTATGGGCTAATAACCCATCGAGGGTTCGAATCCCTCCCTCTCCGCCATAGCACAACGGGCCCATCGGGCCCGTTGTGCTATGGCGGAGAAGGATTGGATTCGAACCCTTCGTTCGACAAAAGTGCAGGACTGCGCTTTTGGACGCTGACTCCTGCCAGCGCCCCGAAGGGGCGAGGGCCATGGATGGCCCGAGTCAATCCCTCCCGCCAACAGAACTAAAAGGGGGGACCCGACAACAGGTCTCCCTTTTTGGTTCTACCCTTTGCCGTGCACTAGCCGGATACTCACCCCATTCCTGATGAGGTGCTCTGTGCCGCCTGTTCTCTCCCCGAACTTACCTTCGCTGTGGACGAAGCTCTCGTATGGCGCAGGCGCGATCGCATTCGGCGTCAAGGACAACGGCTTCAGCTATTTCCTGTTGCTGTTCTACAGTCAGGTGATCGGCATCGATGCGCGCCTCGTCGGCCTCGCTCTGACGACCGCGCTGTTCCTCGACGCCTTCATCGATCCGATCGTCGGCTACTGGTCCGACAATTTCCGTTCCCGTTGGGGTCGCCGGCATCCGTTCATGTACGCGGCAGCAGTGCCGATCACCGCTGCGTATTTCCTGCTCTGGAATCCGCCGATCGGCTGGTCGGACATGGCTGTGTTCTGGTACCTGCTCGCGCTTGCAGTGCTCATCCGCGTCCTGATCTCCTGCTATGAGATTCCCAGCACCGCGCTGGCGCCGGAGTTGACCAACGACTACGACGCGCGCAGCTCGCTGCTCGCGTATCGCTCCTATTTCGGCTGGACCGGCGGTAACGCGATGTCGGTCTTCATGTTCTCTGTGCTGTTTCCGCTGTTTGCAACCGTGGCGATTCCGAACGGCCAGTTCAACCGCGACGCTTACGCCACCTACGGCATGATCGCTTCGGGCTTGATCCTGGTATCGATTCTGGTGTCGTCGATCGGCACCCATTCGCATATCGCGACGCTCAAGCAGCCGCCGCCGCGACGTACGCTCACGCCACGGAAGATCTTCAAGGAGATTTTCGAGACGCTCGCGAATCGCTCGTTCATCGCACTATTCATCTCGGCGATCTTCGGCGCCATCGCCGGAGGACTCTCGGCGGCGCTGTCGTTCTACTTCCTGACCTATTTCTGGGAGTTCACGACGCAGCAGAGCGGCATGATCACGATGGGCGTTTTCGTCTCGGCCGTGTTGGGGGCCACGCTCGCACCGTTGGTCAGCCGCACGATCGGCAAGAAATGGGGCGCGATTATCATCGGGCTCATCGCGTTCCTGGGTTCACCGATGCCGCTGGTCCTGCGATTGTTCGGCGTGCTGCCGGACAACGGCGATCCCTTCGTGTTCTGGTTCGTGTTCTTCACCACGATGTTCGACGTCGCGCTCATCATCTGCTTCCAGATTTTGTCCGGCGCGATGATGGCGGATCTGGTGGAGCAGGCGGAGCTGAAGACCGGCCGCCGATCGGAAGGCATCTTCTTTGCGGCTTCGGCGTTCATTCGCAAGGTGGTCGGCGGGCTCGGGCTGACCGCGGCAACCTTCGTGCTGACGATGGCGGGACTCGCGCCCGGCGCGGATCCATCCCAGGTATCGGACGAAACGCTGTGGCGGCTCGGCGCCTACTACGTTCCCGTGATCCTTTCTCTGTGGATGGCGATGCTGCTCGTGATGTGCGCGTACACCCTGACCCGTGCCGGGCACGAAGAGAATTTGCGCAATCTCGCGAGCGCTAAGTCATAGGAAGCGGCAGCCGATGGCGGTAGTCGGGCCGAACGTGATCGCACCTGCCAGTGTCACCCACGTACACTTGTTAGCGGCGATCCGCGGGGAAATGCCCGTCTCGCACGATGGCCGAACATTGCGCGTGCTCGATGCCGGTTGCGGCAACTGTGCACTTCTTGAATACCTGCACCGTTCGTTCGCCGCGCTCGAACCTTCGCGCTCGATAGAACGGTATGGATTCGATATTTCGGATCCACACGTTCAGGAGAGTGACTTTCTCGCTGCAGGCGTGCGCCGGCTGGAGCAACTCGATCCCACCGTGCCTTGGTCAGATCGCACAGCGAGCATCGTGACACATGATGCGTGGCCGTTCGCGTCAGAGTTCTTCGACGTCGTAGTCTCGAATCAAGTGCTCAGCACGTCGCCGATCGCGTTTGCCGAGCGGCATGCCGACTACGTGAATCTGTATACCAACTATCTATCGGCGCGGGACCTGTTGC
>CAYUMA010000065.1:0-6228 GCA_964445675.1 uncultured Pseudomonadales bacterium
GGCGGTGCGGCGGGAGCGGCGGGTTTGGCCTCTTCTTTTTTCTTCATCGCGTTCATCCCCTTGATCAGCAGGAAGATCGCGAATGCGATGATCGCAAAGTCGAGAATGGATTGAGCGAACTTGCCGTAGCTCCACAACACCGCCGGTGTGCTCGCGGTCGCGTCTTTCAATGTGACCGCAAGATCGGCGAAATTGACGCCCCCAAGCGCCATCCCGAGCGGCGGCATCAACACATCGGCGACAAACGACGACGCGATCTTGCCGAACGCACCGCCAATGACGATGCCGACCGCCAGATCGACGACATTGCCGCGCAGCACAAATTCCTTGAATTCCGACGCGAGTGACATAGCTGACCTCCCTTCAGTAAAAGCGTTTCAGAAAAGCGTTCAGAGCCGCGTTGGAAAAGCGTTCAGAGCAGCGGTTTGAGTTGGCCGAGATAACTCTTGATCCGCGCCAGGTTCGTAGGCCCCATCCGCAACAGCTGTTTCTGCAATGGGTCGAGCATCTCGAGTCGCGGATCGGCGTACTCATAGTAGACCTTCGGTTGCACCAACCCGACGTCGCCTTCGATTTCCGGGGTCGCGAGCGCCCGGTCGATTCCGGCGCGTATCGTCGCGACGGGATCCGGATCCTGCGTTCCCAATTCACGCAGCGCTTCGACCAACAGCGGCGATAAGGTGCGCAGCAGTGTCGCCGCGCGCTGCGGATCGACGCTGACGGCGATGTCGACGATGCCGTCGAATCGATGGTAGCCGTCCGGATCGACGAGGATCTCCTCGCCCAATTGCTGCACGGGAAATTTCGCGGCCGGCGTCAGAAACGCGAGTTGACGGCGCGGATAGTCGCCCCGCTGCGCGTTGTCGATCACCGCCGCGAAGCGGCGGATGAGTTCGTCGTGCTGCAACCAGTCGGACATCTGGCCCGACAGCGCACTCACTTCGTCGCGGACATAGCCATCGCTCGCCTCGAGCGGCGGCAACACCACGCGCTCAACCTCGGGCGTCGCCGGCACGTCGGTGTCGTCCACTGCAGCGGACGGCGTTTCGGCGACCGGTGCGGCAACCTGCGCAGGCGGCGTGAACGTCTGCCCCGATTGCCACCACCACACCGCGACGCCGACAACGGCGACCGCCGCGATCGCAACTATTGCAACGATGATACGAACCGGCATCGCCCCCTCCTGATCCGTTCATGCGCACGCCATCGAGTCCGCGCGCCAGCGCATCCTGCCATGAAATCCATTATCATTTCCCGTTTTTCGCGCGCCGCAATGTGCGCGGTAACGGATTTCAGAAGGGTTCCCAAAGGGTCGTCATGCCGCGTACCGACATCCGTCACGTCTTGAGTCCACACACTACGATCGGTAGCTCAGTCGTCATCGCCGGATGGCTGCGCAGCGTGCGCACGTCGAAGGGCGGCTTCGCGTTTCTCGCCGTCCATGACGGCTCGTGTTTCGACACACTGCAGGTCGTCGCCGAGGCGACGCTGCCGAATTACGAAACCCAGATCACCAGATTGACGACAGGCTGCGCGGTACAGGTTGAAGGCTTAGTCGTCGCGTCGCAGGGCAAGCATCAGGATCGCGAGATTCATGCAACGGTGATCACGCTGATCGGCGCGATCGACGATCCGGAGACCTACCCGATCGCGAAGAAGCGGCACACGTTCGAGTACCTGCGCAGCGTCGCGCACCTGCGCCCCCGGACAAATACGTTCGGCGCGATCGCGCGCGTGCGCAACTCGATCACACAGGCCGTGCACAGCTACTTCCACAAGAACGGCTTCGTCTGGGTCAACACACCGATCATCACGGCGAGCGATTGCGAAGGCGCGGGCCAGTTGTTTCGCGTCAGCACGCTCGACGCGATGAATCCGCCGCGTACCGCCGCGAACACGGTCGACTTCGAACAGGACTTCTTCGGCCAGCAGACCTACCTGACGGTATCGGGCCAGCTGAACGTCGAGAGCTACTGTCTGGCGCTGTCGAAGGTATACACGTTCGGGCCGACGTTTCGCGCCGAGGATTCCAATACCAGCCGCCATCTCGCGGAGTTCTGGATGATCGAACCGGAGGTCGCGTTCGCGGATCTCGCAGCGAACGCCGATCTCGCAGAGGACTTCCTGAAGACCGTGTTCCGGCGGGTGCTCGACGAGCGCGGCGACGACATGGCATTTTTTGTCGACCACATCGACAAACAGGCGATCTCGCGGCTCGAGCAATTGATCGAGGCGCCATTCGTGCGGATGGATTACAGCGAGGCGATCGACGTGCTGAGCGGCTGCGGGGAGCGCTTCGAGTTCCCGGTCGGCTGGGGACTCGATCTGCAGTCCGAACACGAACGCTACCTGACCGAACGTCACGTCGGTGGTCCGGTCGTCGTCGTCAACTATCCAAAAGACATTAAGGCGTTCTACATGCGCGTCAACGACGATGGCCGCACCGTCGCGGCGATGGACGTGCTCGTGCCCGGCGTCGGCGAGATCATTGGCGGCAGTCAACGCGAAGAGCGGCTCGACGTGCTCGATGCGCGGATGGCCGAACACGGCCTCGGCGATGAACTGTGGTGGTACCGCGATCTGCGCCGCTACGGCTCGGTGCCCCACGCCGGATTCGGCCTCGGACTCGAGCGGCTGGTTCTGTACATGACCGGCATGGAGAATATCCGCGACGTGATTCCATTTCCGCGCGTGCCGCACAGCGCGAGCTTCTGACGGGGGCAAGTCCAAGCCTGGCTAGGGGATCGATGTTCCGTTCGCTGTTTCGGCTCAGAGAATTCCTCGCGAAGTACTACGCTGCTTTGGGGACCGGGATTTTCGCATTCCTGATTTCCCGCATTCTCGAGGCGTCGATTCCGCTCTTTCTCAAGCACGGCATCGATTCGATCGCCGCCGGATCCGGCGACGTGCTGCTGCCGGTGCTCGGCATCATCGCGGCGGTCGTCATCCGCTTCGCGGTCGTCAGTCAGGCACGCATCATCGTGCGCCGCGTGGGTCTCAACGTCGCATTCGATCTGCGCGAACGCTTGTATGGCCAACTGCAGCATCAAGGGGCGCGCTTCTACTCGCGGTTCACGATCGGCGACATGATGACGCGGGCGATCGCAGACATCAGCCTGATCCAGCGGCTGATCGCGATGGGTACGATCCTGCTGGTCGTGATGGTGTTCGCAACGGTCGCCGGGTTCGGCTTCATGTTGTATCTGTCGCCGAAGCTCACGCTGCTGATCCTGCCGCCGCTGCCGTTCACCTTTCTCTATGCGTGGTGGGCATCGCGCGAGATGGGCGTCTCGTCGCGGGAAGTGCAGGACCGGATGTCCGATCTCGGCACGCACGTGCAGGAGAACCTGTCCGGCATCCGCACGATTCAGGCGATGGTGCAGGAAGAGAATGAAATCAAGCGCCTTGCGCGGACGAACGACCAGTACTCCGAAGCGTTTTACCGGCAGGCGCAGATCAACTCGTCGATGGCCGCGTGGATGCCGACGCTCGCGGCGGCCTGTTCCATCATCATCCTCGGTTACGGCGGCAGCCTCGTGCTGTCCGGCGAGATCACCGTCGGCACGTTCACGGCGTTTTTTATGTACGTGAACATGGTCGTGCAGCCGTTCCGGATGGCCGGTTTCGTCGTCAACGTGTTCCAGCGCGCCGCGGTCGCGACGGACCGTCTGTTCGAAGTCTTCGATCTCGCGCCGGAGATCGACGACTCTCCGACCGGCAAAGCGCCGAAGCAGATTCGCGGTGAGATCGAGTTCCGCCACTTGAGTTTTGCCTACGACGCGACACGCGACCCGGCGCTGAACGATGTGTCGCTGACGGTGCGCGAAGGCGAATCGATCACGCTCATGGGCCGCGTCGGGGCCGGCAAGACGACGCTGCTGAAATTGCTGGTGCGCTTGCTCGATACACCGCCCGGAACCGTGTTCGTCGACGGCCACGACGTCCGCGAATATCCGCTCGCACAACTGCGCTCGCAGATCGCGATGGTGCCGCAAGACCCGTTTCTGTTCGGCGAACCGCTGCGCGACAACCTGACGTATGACGATCCCGTGCGCGCGCTCGATCTGATCTGGGAAGCCGCGGCATCGGCCGATTTCAAGGAAACGGTCGAAGGCTTCACGCAGCAGCTCGACACGATCGTCGGCGAACGCGGCGTCACGCTGTCCGGCGGGCAGAAGCAGCGCGCCACACTCGCGCGCGGACTGATCCGTCAGGCGCCGGTGCTGATCCTCGACGACTGTTTCTCGAGCGTCGACACCGAGACGGAGGAACACATCCTGTCGGAGCTGAAGCGCTTGCGGCGCGGGCAAACGACGCTGTTGATCTCGCATCGCGTGTCGACCGCGCGGCATTCCGACCGGATCATCGTGCTCGACGAAGGCCGCATCGTCGAAGCGGGCTCGCATCTCGAACTGTTGGCGCGCGGCGGCATCTATGCCGAACTCGAACGCATCCAGCGCGAAGGGGCGGATGAGTCCGACTACGCGACCGTTGAGGCGCCGGCATGAGCGAAGTCGCACTGCCCGCATCCGGCGGCAAACCGCCGCAGCGCAATCATGCGATGTTCGACGCCGAGTTGTCGGGCCAGGCGCTCAATCTCAAGCTGCTGCGACGTCTGTTGCGCTGGCTCGTGCCCTATCGCCGCATGATGGGTGTCAGCTCGTTGCTGCTGCTGCTCTCCTCAGCGTTACAAGTTCTGCTGCCGGTCGTCATTTCGGTTGTCGTCGTTGATCACGTGATCATCGGCACGAAAGACAACGTCACGCCCGACCTCGGCATGATCGACGCATCCTCATGGCTGCAGCACGTGCTCGACATTTCACCGCTCACGGCCGCCTGCCTGCTGTTTGCCGTTCTGCAGATCGGCTGGGCGATCACCGGCCACTACCATCGCTTGACGCTGATCCGAGCCGTGATCAACGGTCTGCGCGACCTTCGCCTCGACCTGTTTCGCCACCTCGAGACGCGGCCGTCGTCGTTCTACGACCGCGTCGCAGTCGGCCGGATCATGACGCGCGTCACCAACGACGTCGAAGCGCTGTACGAACTGCTGCGCGGCGTCGGCACGCTGATCGGCGAGTTCGTGCCGTTTTTCGTTGCGCTCGCGATCATGCTCGCGGTCGACGTGAAACTGACGCTGATCATGTTGTTCGTGATGCCGGTAATGGGCGGCGTGACGGTCGCGTTCCGGCGCGTCACGCAGGGCTTGTTCAGGTTGGTGCGCCAATCGGTGTCCGCGCTGAATCAGAATCTACAGGAGAACCTCGCGGGGCTGCAGGTGGTGCAGCTGTCCGAACGCCAACGCTACAACCTCGAGCGTTATCAGACGATCAACGCGCGCAACCGCGACGTCGAACTGCGTTCGATCCGGATCGAGACGTTGTACGGCGCTTTCACCGACAGCGTCTCGTCGATCGCGCTGGGACTCGTCATCTGGTACGGCGCGGGTGCTGTGCTGCAGGAACACGTCTCGCTCGGCGGCGTGATCCTGTTTACGCGTTTCATCGATATGCTGTTCCACCCGATCGTCGTGCTCGGCGAGCAGACGAACATCCTGTTCCGCGCGATGGCGAGTGGCGAGCGGATCTTCCAGGCGCTCGACTGGGACGAGAAGATTCACGAGCCGGCCGTACCGGCGACGCTACCGAGCCGGCTGCGCGGCGAGGTCGAGTTTCGCCACGTCAACTTTGCGTACGACGCGAACGTGCCGGTGCTGCGCGATGTGTCGTTCACGATCATTCCGGGAGAAAAGCTCGCAATCGTCGGACCAACCGGCTCTGGCAAGAGCACCCTCATCCGGCTGTTGGGGCGCTTCTACGATTTCGCCGACGACCAGATTTTTCTCGACGGCGTCGACTTGAACCACATTCACACGCGCGACCTGCGCCGCCGCATCGGCGTCGTGCTGCAGGATTTCCACATCTTCTCGGGCTCCATCTACGACAACATCGCGCTCGGCGACCCGACGATTTCGCGCGAGCGCGCCGTACTGGCCGCCCGAACGGTGAACGCGCACGACTTCATCACGAGCCTGCCCGACGGCTACGACACGATTCTGTCGGAGCGCGGCCAGAATCTGTCGCAAGGCCAGCGCCAGCTGCTCGCGTTCGCGCGCGTGCCCGCCTCCGATCCGGAGATCCTGGTGCTCGACGAAGCGACCGCGAGCATCGATACGGAAACGGAACTGCTGATCCAGGATGCGCTGCGCAAACTCACGGCCGGACGCAC
>CAYUMA010000066.1:0-3579 GCA_964445675.1 uncultured Pseudomonadales bacterium
CGGGCGAGACTGCGATCGCTGACCGAACCCGGGTCCGGATCACGCTCGCCGCCGAGTTCCTTCAGATCGATTCCAGCGGTGAACGCGCGCCCCGCGCCGGTCAGGATGACGACTTCGGTCGCGGCGTCGTTGCGCAAACGCTCGAAGGTCTCGACGATGGCGCCGCGCAACGCGCGCGACAACGCGTTGAGCGCTTCGGGTCGATTCAGCGTGACGACGGTGACGCCGTTGTCGGTTTCGGTCAGAACCATCGATGCGGTCATTGGGATACGGTCCTTGAGAACGAGGCGGCGTTATAGCGGATGCGCCGCGGGGCGGCTACCCTCAGCAGCGGGGTGAAGGATGTCAACAATGCGTTTCAGCGGCTTCGTCGTTTATCACGCTTTGCAGGAGAACAATCGCTGCCTGCATCTGTTGTCGGCGCGTTCGGCGCCCATGTCGGATACGGCGGTGCACAGCCTGCGGATCGGGGTCAAACGTCTGCGCGCGAGTTGGCGTCTGCTGGAGCGCGAGATTCCCACGTCGCAGTTCTCCGACGCCGACGCTCGCTTGCGCGCCACGCATCGCTTGTTGGCGCCGTCGCGCGATGCGTTGTCGCTGTTGGCGACGACGCGCGGTCTACTCGGCGCCGCGACGAAGACGAAGACGCGGGCCGCGCTGCTGATCGTCGAACGCATGTTGCGCGACCGCGGTCGCGAAGCCGTCACACGCACGACGCTCGATCGTGTATCGGATGGCTTCCAACACGAGTCGAGCGTGTGGCGCGAACTCGACGTCGCGCGGATCGACGATCGCGGGCTCATCGATGGATTCGTGCGCTCGTATCGGCGTGGCCGGCGCCTCGGAGCGCGCGCGATCGAACGCGACGACGCCGTGCTGATGCATCGCTGGCGGCGCTGGGCGAAATACAGCTGCTACCAGCTCGACATGATCAAACCGGTGCTCGGCGCGGAGCTGCGCGCGCAGCGCTGGTATCTCGATCGGCTCGGCGACGCGCTTGGCCGCTACAACGACTTGTTACTGCTGCGCGATCGTATCGGCGACGCACGGCTCGGGCGCGACGATCGAGCACGCGTCGAGACGGCATTGGATACACGACTGGCGACTTACCGAAAACGGGCGCGCAAGCTGTACCCGTTCAGCTACGCGCAAAAGGGTCGCGCGTACGGCAACGCCGTCGCCGCGGACGTCGCGCGCTTGTCGTTCGACAACGTGATCGTGCTACAGCGTTCGGCGTGACTCACTGATGACTGAATTCGCGCAAGCACCAGCAACGATTCGCATCGGCACCAGAGAAGTCGGCCGCGTCGGGTTCGGCGCGATGCAATTGCCGGGACCGATGGTGTGGGGCGAGCCGCGCGATCCTGCTGCCGCGCGCGCGGTGCTGCGACGCGTCGTCGAGTGCGGGATCCGTCTCATCGATACGTCGTGGTACTACGGACCGCACGTCGCAAATCGGCTGATCGCCGAAACGCTGTATCCCTATCCGCAAGACCTCGTGCTGGCGACGAAGCTCGGCGGCGCACGCACGTCGGACAAGGGTTGGGTTGCGGCGATTTCCCCCGCGGCGTGCTCGAACACGGCGGCATCGGCGCGGACGATCCACCGCAGGTCGAAGACGGCCCGGTGCTCGCGGCGGAAACGTTGCGCCGGCTCGCCTGCGACAGCGCGATCGTGTGCATTCTCGAGTCCGGTGATGGCGAACCGCTCGATATCGGTCGAAAGACGCGTGTCATTCCGCCGTCACTGCGCCGCGCGCTGAAGCGGCGCGACCGGAAGATCGCGATCAGGAGATCGCTCGGGGTTGTCGGTTTCCGAACTGTACGAACACACGTTTCGTGGACGGCCACCACATCGTGCATTGGGCCGATGGTGGCGCCACGCGCCTCGACAATCTCGTGCTGCTGTGTCGGCATCACCATCGGCTGCTGCACGAAGGGCTGTGTTACGTCGTGAAGGACGGCGCGCACTTCATCTTCTGTCGCGGCGACGGCGAGGAGATCCCCGCCGGTCGCGAAACGCCGATTCCCGCGTTGATCGAGCGCGCGAGAAGTCGGTTGGCGATAGCGCCGGGGCTCACCGTCTGACGTCGCTTCGCCTGTGCCGGATCGTTACCGCGGGCTCGGCTTCTCGATCGCAGCGAGGCGCGCCATCGCCGCGGCAAAGCGCGGATCCGCGCGCAGCGGCGCGTACCGCGACGCGAGCCGCACATCGCCGAACAACTCGAGTTCGCGATTGTCGATCGCACGCTCGAGCCACACGAACGCACGATCGAAATCACCCAGTTGAAACGCGCCCTCGAAGGCGCCGGTCGAGTACGCGAGCGGGCTGACCACAAAGCGCGTTTCCGCTTCCGCGAGAATGCGGCGCGCGTCGTCGGTGCGGCCGACCAGCGCGAGCGCCCCGGGAAACCACTCCGGACGCTCGGCGCCATGGGCGCGCCACGCGCGATCGAGCGCTGCGTTGGCCGCAGGCAAGTCACCGTCGGCGTGGCAGACGCGGATCTTCAGCAACAAGGCCTGGAGACCGAACCAGGATCCGTCGGCGCTCGTCGAGAGCCCGCGCTCGAGCACACTGCGTGCTTCGCCCGTTCGACCCGCCAACTCGAGTGCGTGCGCCAGGCCGATCTCGGCGTAGAGACTCCCGCCGCGAGCGGCCGCGGCCTGCAGTATCGCGAGTGCCTCTTGCAGGCGACCTTGAGCGAGAAGGGCAGATCCGATCACGAGGTCAGTGACGGCGTCCCATCCTGGTCCGCGCCCGTGCTCGAGATTCTTGATCCCGGCCGCGTAATCGAGTTCGAGCGTGACGTTCGTCTGACCGAGCGGGAACGTGTAGCTGGGGTCGAGCGCGAGCGCCCGTTGCGCGTGCCGCAGCGCGATGGGCAACGCCTCGTCGGCGCGGATCGAATAGCCGAGACGGTTCGCGTACAGCACTTCGAGCTGCATATGAGCGTCGGGCAGGCTCGGGTCCGCGCGCAGCGCGTTCTCGGCATGCCGAACCGCGACCAGCCAGTTGCCGTCGGCGGTGTACGAAAGACGGTAGAACTCCGCAATTGTTGCAATGAACTCGCTGCGCGCTGCTTCGCTGCGCGTTGTGAGCCCGCGGCCCCGAGCGCGTGCGACCAATGTTCCGTTGATCAGAACGGCGGCCTGTCTGGCGCGCTCGAACGTGGGTGTGCCGGACGCGAGCGGAAACGCCTCCGTCCAGACGATGCCGCCCGATTCCGCCGCGACGAGCTGTAGAGTCAGCGAGATCGAGTCGCCGGTGCGCCGCACGGCACCTTCGAGGCGGTGTCGAGCGGAACCGGTCGCACCCGGTGCGGGCTCGAGTTGAATCGTCAGATCCCTTGCACTTAGCGAGCGCACGAGCTCGTCCTGAGCGACACTCGCGACAACGTCGAGCGATCCGTCGGCCGGAGTGATAAAGGGCCGCACCTCGACGGTCCAGTTGCTGGGATCCTGCGTGGGAACGGGCGATTGGACGCTCGGTTGACGCCACAGCAACGCCAAACCGATTGCCATTGCAACGAGCAAGGCCGCGACCGCGATCGCAAGCGTCCGTGTGCGGCGGCGCGGCGCC
>CAYUMA010000067.1:0-2382 GCA_964445675.1 uncultured Pseudomonadales bacterium
AGCAGCGAGTGACGCGCGATGTAGTCGAGGATGTATTGGTTTTCGCATGGCTGCGGCGGCTGCAACCGGAAACGCGTCAGCGCGGTCTCGCGATCCGGGTAGAGTTTGGCGCGCCCGCCCATCGGCGGCCGGTCCGGGATCGGTTCGTCCGGATGCCGGATCCCCGAATCAACCAACACAAGAGCAGCGAAGCGTTCCGGAAACAGATTTGCGGCCTTGACGGCCATGTAGCCCCCGAAGCTGTGCGCCACGACGATGCTGTCGGGACCGAACCCCGCGGCGTCCAGCACGCCGACGATTTCGCTCGCGTACGTCGCGGTGTCGTATTCATAGCGGAAATCGGAATCGCCCATCCCGGTAAGATCCATCGCCGCGACGCGATACTGACGGGTGAACGCAGGGGCGATGAAATCCCACCAATGCGAGTGGGCATTCATGCCGTGAATGAACAACAGGCCCGGCCCCGAGTCGCCGTCCCACACCCGATAGGCCACGTCGCACTCTTCGACTTCGACGCGGTGTGGCTGCGCCTCGGTCTCGACCGCTTTCCAGAACCAATCCGGTACGTTGTTCGCACTTCCGCGGTCCCAGCGGCTCATCGGCCCTCTCCCTTCACAAAGCGCCCTTCACAAAGCGCCCTTCACAAAGCGTCCTTCACAAGGCGTCCCTCAATAAAGCGCACGTTCACAAAGCGCCGAAGCGTTTTAGATGGTGATCGACGTTGCCGAACATCGTGTCGATCATCGTGAGGCGTTTGAAGTAGTGGCCGATCGCAAGTTCGTCCGTCATCCCCATGCCGCCGTGCAACTGCACGGCGTTCTGGCCGACGAAGCGACCGGACTTACCGACCTGAACCTTGAATGCCGACACCGCCTTCTGCGCCGCGGGGCCATAACCCTCGGCCAGACGCATTGCGGCCATGAACATCAGCGATTTGGATTGTTCGTACTCCATGAACATGTCGACCATCCGATGCTGCAGCACTTGGAATTTGCCGATCGGCTGGCCGAACTGCTCGCGCGTCTTGCAATACTCGACGGTCGCTTTGTACAGCACTTCCATACAGCCGACCGCCTCCGCGCCGATCGCGAGAGTCGCTTCGTCAATCGCTTGCTCGATGACGTCGATCGCCCTGCCGACGCGGCCGAGCACCGCGCCTTTGCCGACCACGACGTTCTCGAACCGCACTTCGGAGGCGCGCAGTGCGTCGACGGTCGGATAGTCCCGGCGCGTGATGCCGGGCGTATTCGCATCGACGAGAAACAGCGAGATGCCACCGCGGATGCGTTGTTGGCCCGAGGTGCGCGCCGAAACCACCAACACGTCCGCAGAGGGGCCGTTGATCACGACGGCTTTGTGGCCGTTCAGAACATAACCGTCGCCCGACTTCACCGCCGTCGTCGTCAGATCCGCGAGGTTGAAACGCCCCTGCGGCTCCGCGAATGCAAACGCCCCCTGCAGCTCACCGGCAACGATTCGCGCCAGATATTTTTCTTTCTGAGCGGACTTGCCCACGAGGCGCAGCACCCCGCCGACGAGCACGACAGTCGGGACAAACGGCTCCACGACGAGGCCGCGGCCGAATTGTTCCATGATCAACATCGTTTCGATCGGCCCGCCACCGAAGCCGCCGTCGGCTTCAGCGAACGGCACACCCAACCAGCCGAGCTCCGCATACGTGCGCCAGTTTTTCTGGCTGAACCCCGGCTCGGTCTTGACGAGTTTTTGCCGCGCGGCAAACGTGTAGTCGTTCTGGATGAAGCGCTCGACGCTGTCCTTCAGCAGGGCCTGCTCGTCGGAAAAAGAAAAATCCATGGATCCACTACCCCTTAAAGACCGAGCACGGCTTTTGCAATGATGTTCTTTTGAATCTCGTTCGAGCCGCCGAAGATACTCGACGCACGCCCGAAGAGCATTTCCTTCAGCGCGGCCAGCGCGAGTTCCGGCCCGATCGGCCCCTCGTTGTCGATGAGGCGTGGCTTCGGATACGGCGCGCCGTAGTAGCCGTACGCCTCGATCGTCAGATCGGCGATGCGCTGACCAATCTCGGTGCCGCGGATCTTCAGGATCGACGACTCCGGCCCGGGCGCACCGCCACGCTCGACGCTCGCCAGTGTGCGAAGTTCGGTCATTTCCAGTGCCAGCAGTTCAATCTCGACTGCGTCGATCTGGCGCTTGAAGGACTGTGAGTCGAGTAGCCGGCCGGCGTCGAGCGCCGTCTGCGCGGCGATCTCCTTCAACCGCGCGAGCCGCAGCTGCGATCGCGCCACACCCGCAATGCCGGTGCGTTCGTGCGCCAGCAGCCCCTTTGCGTAGGTCCAACCTTCATTTTCGACGCCGATGCGATTTGCGACCGGCACTTCGACGCCCTGCAGCGTCACC
>CAYUMA010000068.1:0-4314 GCA_964445675.1 uncultured Pseudomonadales bacterium
CGCCGTCAGCATCCGTTTGAAGGGAAACGCTGTTTACCACCAACACACACTCAAGCTTATTATGTTAAGGTTCGCTAACACGCAGACTAAGCCGCGCTAGCAGCTACTTACCCCTGAGACTGCACTCTACTTGAGTTCTCTCCGCCTTAAGGCGGTTATGATTTGATCCGCGGCCATTATACCGATGCATTTTGAGAGGTAAAACGAAACTTTGACCCTTCAAACTGTGCCGGTCCGCACGAAACAGGAGCGCGAAGCGTTCATTCGTGTGCCGTTCACGCTTTATCGCACCGATCCGAACTGGGTGCCGCCACTGCTCTTCGACCGCCGCTCACAGATCGATCCGAAGCATCCGTTCTTCAAGCATGCCCAGATGCAGGCATACGTGGTCTATCAGAACGGGCAACCGGTCGGCCGCATCAGCGCACAAGTCGACTCGTTGAATGCGGGTCGTGGTCGGCCGGGGCTCGGCTATTTCGGCATGGTGGACGCGGTCGATGATCCGGCGGTTTTCAATGCGTTGTTCGAGGCGGCCGAGGGCTGGTTGCGCGACCGCGCAATGACACAGGCGTTGGGACCGATGAGTCTGAACGTCAATCAGGAGGTCGGTCTGCTCGTCGACGGTTTCGATACGCCGCCGTACTTCATGATGGGCCACTGTCTACCGCACGTCGGCCGACGCGTCGAAGAAGCCGGTTATCATCCAGTCAAAGACCTGCTCGCCTACGAGATGGATCCGAACTTCAAAATCCCCGCCGTTATGACCGCAGTCGAACGGCGCCTCGCCGGGCGCATGGTCATCCGCCCCATCGACCGCAAGAATCGCGACCGCGACCTGAAGGCGATGTGTTCTGTCTTCAACGACGCGTGGGAAAACAACTGGGGCTTCGTGCCATTCACAGACGAGGAGTTCCTGGCGATTGGCCATGAAATGCTGTTGATCATCAGCGACGACTTCATCCAGATCGCGGAAGTCGATGGCGAACCGGCCGCGTTCATCGTCATGTTGCCGAACGTGAACGAGGCCATCGCGGATCTCAATGGGCGCCTGTTGCCGTTCGGCTGGTTGAAGCTGCTGTGGCGTCTGAAAGTGCGCTACCCGCATAGCGCGCGTGTACCGCTGATGGGCGTGCGACGGAAATTTCAGCGCACGCGGCTCGGACCCGGCCTCGCGTTCGCGGTCATCCACGCGGTGCGCAACGCATCGGTCGCGCGTGGGATCAAACGCGTCGAAATGTCGTGGATCCTCGAGAACAATACGGGGATGCGCAACATCATCGAAACGATCGGTGGTCGCGTATCGAAGCGCTACCGCATGTACGAAAAAAACCTGGGACTTCAGCGCGCGTGATCGCCGCAGGCGTCTTTACGGCTGTCGTGCTCGCCGGAGAGCGGCCATCGCCTTCGACCGATCCGCTCGCGACCGCCGCTGGCGTCGCGAGCAAGATCCTCGTGCCGATCGCCGGCGTCGCGGTGATCGAGCGGGTGCTCGACACGATCGAGCGTTGCAGTTGGATCACACGGCGGATGCTGGTCGGTCCTACCGCCGCGACGCTGACGGCCGAACCGAAGCTGCGCGCGCGCATCGACTCGGGCAACTGGACCTGGCTTGCTCCAACCGAAAGTCCGGCAAGCAGCGCGAGTGCAGCGTTCGACGCCGTGGGTACCGACGGGCACATCGTGCTGACGACGGCGGATCACGCTTTCCTCTCACCCGAGATCCTCGAGCAGTTCTGCAGCGCCGCGCGCGCCACCGAAGCCGACTTCGTGGTCGCGTTCGCACGGCGCACCGACGTACTCGCGACATTCCCGAATACGCGCAGGACCGGCTGGCGCTTCAGCGACGACACCTACTGCGGGTGCAATCTGTTTGCGGTGTTGCGGCCGGCCGGGCATTCCGTGACGGGTTTCTGGCGCCATGTCGAGAAGGAACGCAAACGGCCGTGGCGCATCATGCGGATGCTGGGCGCCGGCTTGTTCGTGCGCTATGTCGTCGGGCGTCTGTCGCTCGACGACGCGCTCGCGCAGTTGAGCCGACGGACCCAGTGCCGCATCGCCCCGGTCGTGCTGACGCAGCCGGAAGCCGCGGTCGATGTCGACTCGGTCGACGACTGGCGCCTCGTCAATCAGACGTGGGCGCGATTGCGGGGCTGACCGGCTCGCCCCACGTCAACGTTTCCCGGCTCGTCGTCGTCAGTCCAGCAACCGCAGTGCGCCGGGTTTCGACGTCGAGCCGCCAGCGGCCGGGTTCGCCCGAAATGGAATATCGATTCCATCCGGCACGACCCAGCGTGCGGTGCGATGCGGACGGCACGGCAATCACGAGCATCGGACCCGCGGGACCTGTGATTCGATCGATCCTCGCTTCGTGCCCGTGACCGTGAATCACGAGTTCCGCGCCGAGCGTCGTCAACATCCGCATGACTTCGGTGGCATCGCTCAAACGCTTGCGGCGGGTATGTCCGTCGGGTAATGGCGAATGGTGCAGCAGCACGATGCGAAACAAACCCTCGGCCCCGGCTTGCGTGAGCAGATCGGCGAGGCGTTCGCGCTGCACATCACCGACGCGGCCGGACGCCAGAAACGGCGACGTCGGAACCGCGGTGTCGATGCCGATCAGCGCGACGCGACCGCGGCGACGAAAGAACGGAAACTTGGCCGCGCCGGCATCCCCACGAAAGTACTCCCGCCAACGCCCGACCGTGAAATCGAATCGATCCGCGACGTAACGGTCATGGTTGCCCGGGACCACCGACACCCAGTCGCTGCGTCCCAGTCTGCGCAGCCAATGCAGCGCCGCGCTGCATTCGGACGGAAGTCCCACGTGCGTCAGGTCGCCGGTGATCGCGACATGGTCCGGCGCGAACGATCGTATGTCGGCGACGACGGCATCCAATACCTCCATGCGATGAACCTTGCGCCGGCTGCGGCGCCACGACAGGTACCCCAGAATCCGCTTGTTGGCGAGCAAACGCGCGTGCACGCCGCGCAGCGAGGTCAGATGCGGATCTGACAGATGCGCAAGGGTGAAGGCTGCCGGCCCCGTTTCGCTCATCGATCCAACTCGCCTGACAGCGTGGTCATGCGGTCACCGGAACGGATTGCTAACATGCGCGTTAGTCGTATTTCGAAAGCTGCCTGCCGTTGCGGTCCGCCATCCTCACGAATCCCCATTCCAACCGCAATCGGCGTCATCTGCCGCGCCTGCGCACGTTGCTCGAACAGCGCGGTGTGCGTCACATCGAAACCGCAACACTCGCGGACCTGCCCGGCGCGGTTGCAACGTTGCTCGACGATGGTATCGAACTGCTGGGGATCAACGGCGGCGACGGCACCGTCCACCTCGTCTTGACGGCACTGCTGCACGCCGCCGACGGACGCCCGCTACCCGCGCTCGCGCTGCTGCCGGGCGGCACGACAAGTATGAGCGCACGCGGCGTCAACGGTGGAGCCGTTGCGTTCGATCGTGCACTCGACGTACTGCTGCATGCGCTCGGCGGCGAACACAGTGGACAACCTCGACACCTGGTCAAGGTGCACGCGATGGGCTCGACCGCGCAACTCGGCATGTGCCTCGGCATGGGCGCGATCGTGCGCGGTATCGAATACTGCCACGAGCGCATCTACAGCCTGGGCCTGCGCGACGAATGGGCCGCGGGTGTGGCGCTCCTGCGCGCGGGTTGGGGTATCGCGCGCCGCGAAGCGGTGTTCGCGGACGGTGTGCCGCTGGAGCTTGATATCGACGGCGAGCGTCACAGCGCGCGCGCATCGATTTTTTTGATCACGACGCTCAGCGAACTCATCCTCGGGATACACCCGTTCTGGGGCGACGGTGCCGCGCCGCTCAACATCACGCTGGTCCGCGAACACGCCGCGCGATTCTTGCGCAGCTTTCCCGATTTCCTGCGCGGCCGCGCCGTGCCACATCTGACGGAAGCCGCCGGTTATCTGAGCCGCCGCGGCTCGTGCATCAAGATCCGCGGCGACGGGCCGTACACGATCGACGGCGAGATCTATCGCGCGCCGTCGGGCGAGATCCTCGTCGAGGCGTTCGGGCCGGTCACGATCCTGTCGCTCGGCGAGCCACGATGACGCAGCCGTCGAGTGCGTTGCTCGGCGTCGTAGCAGCCGAAGCCGACGAGACGCTTCCGTTCGCGGTCACCGCATTCATCGACGCCGTGCGCGAGCGGTTCGGCGCACCCGTGGCAGCAATCGTGTTCTATGGGTCGTGTCGGCGCGTCGATCAACCGGACGGTCTTTACGATCTGTACGTGATTGTCGATACCTATCGCGCATTGCCGCGCCTCGAGGCCT
>CAYUMA010000069.1:0-12505 GCA_964445675.1 uncultured Pseudomonadales bacterium
GCGCCCACTCTTTAGTGGCGGATGATCGTTGTGCCGGACCATCCGCGCCATGGATGGCGCGGGTGAGCCTACACGGACGTATTCACGGCGTGTCCGGCGCAGCGATCATCCGCCACGGCCCTCGTTGATCATCCGCTGCAACCTCCGCATTCCGTTCAACCAGCGTTCGGGATCGGCGGTCTTGTTGGTCATCCACTTCTGCGCGATCGGGTCGGTGAGGATCAGGAACCGCTCGGCGCTGATCGCGTCGACGACCATGTCGGCGACGTCGGCGGGTTCCTTGATCGGTCCTAACGCGCTGCTGGCGAGTCCGGGATCGGGGTTGCCGAGCATCGGCGTGCGCACGCCGAGCGGCGCCAGCAGCGATACACGAATGCCTTTGTCGTGATACGTGATCGCGAGCCACTCGGCGAGTCCGACGACCGCGTGCTTCGTCACTGCATACGTCGCATTGCCCTGGCTCGTCAGGATCCCGGCCATCGATGCGGTGTGCAGCAGATAGCCGCGGCCGCGTTCGAGCATGCCGGGCAGCACTGCGCGCACGGCATAGACGTGGCTCATCAGATTGATCTGCCACTGATCGTTCCACACGTCGATCGGTGTCTTCAGCGGATCGCCGCCGGTGGCCACGCCCGCGTTGTTGAAGAACACGTCGATCGGCCCGACGTCGCGCTGCGTCTGTGCAACGAGCGCGTTGATCTCTTCTTCCTTGGCGACGTTGCACGGGATCGCGAGCCCGCCGATTTCCTTCGCAATCGTGCGCGCGCCGTTGGCATTCACATCGACGACGACAACCCTGGCGCCCTGCTTCGTAAATGCGCGCGCACACGCGGCGCCGATGCCGCTGGCGGCTCCGGTGATCACGGCAACACGATTGTTCAGATCCATGGCGTTATACCGAACCGGAGGCCGAACCGTTCGGCGACGCGCTCGGCGGGACCATGCCCTTCGCCATTTCCTTGCGGCCCTCGACAACCCACGGGCGGTGGGCGGGCACGTCGAGCATGATCGGCGCGGACTGGTATTCGTTCGCCCACGCGCGGCGCGCCTTACCGGTTGTGTTGGGGCCTGCGTAATGCAGCGTGCGCGGATGATGAAAACTGATCGCGCCGGCCGGCAGCGGCACCGACACTGCGGTGGAGGTGTCGATCTCGTCGACCAGTTCCAGCACCGCGATCGCTGGATCGTCGTTCATGTGCCGGTGTTCGAGGATCGGCTTCAGGTGTGACTTCGGTAAAAACCACATACAGCCGTTCTCGACAGTGACGTCGTCGAGCGGCGTCCACGCGCCGATCGCGTAGTATTTCTGTTCGGGAGGCCAGTACGCTTCGTCCTGGTGCCACGGCGTGTGCGCGCCGTGCTTCGCCGGCTTGTGCACGATGTGTCCCCAGTATTCGATCTCGCTCTCGGGCAACGCAAGCAACCGTTGCGCGATGCGCCGCGCGTTGCGCCACAGCGCCGTCTGCTTGATCGCCGGCACGCGTTGTTCCGGGAACAGCAGTTGACCGAGGATCGGCGCATCGCGCGTGCCGTACGGTCGCACCGCGTCGTAATACGTATCCGGAAAGCCCGACATCGGTTGTGCAAGCAACTCGTCGTAAACGACGCGTAACCATTCGAGCTCTTCGTCGGTCGTCACGCGGCCGAGCGCGAGATAGCCGTTCTCCGCAAAGAACTTCGCCTGCGCGTCGTCGATGTCGACGACCAGATCGGTTTTGGGCGGCGGCGCAAAATCAGGCATGGCGATGTCCTGGTCTAACGAACTGTGGATTGCGTTGCAGCGCGTTCGGCCTTGAGGTCTTCGCGTGCGGCGGTGATGTCGGCGACCTCGGACGCGCTGAAGACATCCGTTCGCACGACATAACCGCCGCGCTCGAGGCAACTGCGCTCGTCGTGGGTCAAACGTGCATTTACCATATTCGCACCCCGCTGCCCGGCCCGATCCAATGTAGAGGAAGCCCGGTATCGATGGAAGCCGGAGGCCGCGACACGGATGTAGGTCCCTTGGAGGAAATGTCGATGATTTCAAAGACGCGCATGCTGGAGTGGGTCAAGGGCTTCGACTGGAAGGATGTCGACCGCGGCCTCGACGAGAACCCGGAACTGCTCGGGTTTCGCGACGACCGAGGCCGCAACTGGCTGCACCTGTGTTGCGGGGTCAACGCCGCCAAGACCAAGCAGAGTGTCGCCGACTCGATCAAGACCGCGGACGTGTTGCTGAAGCTCGGTCTCGACGTCAACGAGCCGGCCTTCACCGAAGGCGGATTCTTCGAGGCAACGCCGCTGTGGTACGCGATCGGTCGCGGCGAAAATCTCGAACTCGCGAAATTCCTGCTGAAGCGCGGGTCGAACCCCAACAACTGTTTATGGGCGGCGTCGTTCAACCACGACCTCGACGCGATTCGCCTGCTGGTGCGCAGCGGCGCCGACATCGACCAGGATGGCCCCGAGACGCCGTTCCTCGGCGCCGTGAAATGGAGCTTGTTCGATTCGGCCGAGGAATTGCTGAAGCTCGGCGCCGACGTGAACTGGCGGGACGCCAAAAAAATGACGGCGCTGCACTACATGCTGAAAAAAGGCAGCGACAAGAAGCACGTCGCGATGGTCATCAAGTACGGCGCGCGCGGCGACCTTGCGAACAAAGACGGCGTCACCGCGGCCGAGATCATGCAGAAGAAACGAGATCCCGATTACCGCACGATGGCGGCGCAGCTGAAGAAGGGCGGGTGACGTTCGCTCCAGTGGCCCGTAACAGCCAAATCGATAGCGTCTGAGCGCGTCTCGCGCGCCGGCGCTGCGTTGCTCGTCGTCGCCATAGGCACGGCTATGCCTCCTCCTCGCGCCTTGCTCCAGCGCGCGATCCATCGCTCAGCCCACTACCGATTTGGCTGTTACGGGCCACTAGCCGGACTTCGCGCGCATCCAGTCGAGCAAGCGTCGAGCGCCTCGATTGGCAAGGCGCGGCGCGAATGACGTTGGACTGGGGTGCGTCAGCCGTTGCAGCCGCAACACGTCGGTGTGCGCAAACTCCGGCAGCAGCGCGCAGAAGAAAAATCGGCGCCGCCGCAGAGATGCAGCCGCGCGTCCAGTGCCGGGGTCGTCCAGACAGAGATCGACGTGTGTCAGCGCCGCATCGTTGGCCGCTAGCGCGGCGTCGATCACGCGCTCGAAATCGCCGCCGACGGCGCTCACGTATACGTTCAACAGACCGCGTTTTGAGCTGAGCGAACTGTTCGATCGCGTGGTACGCGCCTCGACATGGTCGTTGGCAGACTGCACCGTACGAACGAGGCGGGCGGACCCGTAGAGTTCCTGCGCCAGATCAAGGTAGTCGCGCGGCAGCCACAGGTCGCGCGCCGGTGCAGTCGTGAACGGTTGATATACGACCGTGGCCGCGAGCCTGCCCACGCCTTGATCGATCCCACGGTACTCGGTTTCCGCCGGGATGTAGTCGAGCATCACACCGGTCTCGACACCGCTGCCGCGCACCGACGCCTTCTGCATGATCTCGTGCGCAGTCGTCGGGTAGTGGACGTAACCGACGTAGCCGGATTCGACACACAGTTCGTTCAGTGCTGCGGCCATATCCCCGAGCAGGCCTTGGCCGCGACAGGTCGGATCGACGACGGTGTTCCCGGCTTCGATCGCGTTCGCGCCAGGATGGCGCACCGTCAATCCGGTGTGTCCCACCAGTGCGCCGTCGTCGGCGATCGCGACGACGGAGCGCAACGAACCCGAGTTGATGCGCTGCCGCAAACGCTCGACGTCGTAAAAGTCATTCGCCGGATACGTATCGCCGTAGCAGCGACGAAAGCACGCGACCAATGCAGCCGCGTCGGCTGCAACCAGCCGGCGGATCTCAGCGATAGGCCGCCGCCTGGATGCCGTACAGCTCGGCATACTGACCGCCCTTGGCCATCAGCGTCTCGTGCGACCCGACTTCGACGAGGCGCGATCCGTCGAGCACGATGATGAGGTCCGCCATGCGCACCGTGCTGAAGCGGTGCGAAACGAGCAGCGTGATGCGACCGTCCGGTGTGCCGGTGCGATCGCCGTCGCGGCCGAACCCGCCGCGCGCGGCTGCTGCGTAGCGCTCGAACAGCATGTGTTCGGTCTCGGCGTCGAGCGCTGCTGTCGGTTCGTCGAGCACCAACAACAGCGGCCGGTCGCGCATGAACCCGCGCGCGAGCGCGACCTTCTGCCACTGGCCGAAACTCACGTCGACACCGCCAGGCCATGTGGGCCCGAGTTGCGTCGCGAGCCCGTCGATGAGCTTGCCGACGACGTCCGCCGCACCCGCGCGATCGACCGCCACGGTGACGGCCGGTTCGTCGTCGACGCGTGGCACGTCGCCGACGCCGACGCTATGGCGCGCGCGAAACTCGAAGCGGAAAAAATCCTGAAACGCGCCGGCGAGCCGTTCGCGCCACTGGTCGGCCGGCATCCGTGCGAGGTCGTCGCCGTCGATCAGAATGCGGCCCGCCGTTGGCTGATACATGCGGCACAACAACTTGACGAGCGTGCTCTTGCCGGCGCCGTTTTCGCCGACGATCGCAACGACGGTGCCGGGCGCGATCTCCAGGTTGACGTCGTCGAGCACGTTGCGCGTGGTGCCGGGGTACACGAACGACACGTGCTCGAAGCGAATACCGCGCGTCAAGCGCTCCGGTACTTTTGCGTCGGTGTTTTCCGCCATCGCCGCCGCGTAGTCCTCGAGCCACGCGAGGCGTTTCGAGCCATCCATCCAGATGCCGCGCAGGAAACCGATTTCACCGACCGTGGCGCCGAGGTACGCCGAAAGCCGCGAACCCGCGGCGAGTACGAGCACCACATCGCCAGGGGTGCCTTGCAGCCCCGACGAGACGAACACGATCGCGCCGATGTAGGCGGCGCCGAAGATCGCCCAACCGAGGGCATGCCACAGCGCGCTGGTCGTGCGTGCTGCACCGACCGGGCCGTACCAACGTTGCCACGCGGCGCGGCGCATTTCGACGAGTCGCGCGCCGATCCGCGTGACGCGCACTTCCTTGCCCGGTGGGGCGGTCGTTGCGGTCTGGAACAGGTGGCGCGCCAACCGATTTGCTGAGGCGCCGCGTTCCTCTGCAGCACGCTCGACCGCGGGCCGCCACGTCGACGTCAGCACCGTCGGCAGCGCAAATACGACCAGAAACACGAGTGACCAGTGGATCGACATCAACAATGCAACGGTGATCCCAAGGCGCAGGATCCAGCCGCACGTGCCAAAGAGCGACATGTACATGTGGTCGAGCACGAACACCTGATCGCGCAAGACCGCGAGGCGGTCCAGATAGTCCGGCCGCTCGTGGTGCGCAATCGTCTGCACCGACGCCTGCAGCCGCGCCACGTGCGACTCGAGCGCGATCGTCACGCGATCGCGAAAGCGCCGTTGCGTCCGGTCGCTCATCACGCGCAGGAACCACGTCGCCACGACGCACGCGCCAAGTGTGAGCAGAGCAAACGTGATTCGCGATTGATCGTACGCAAGGGCGGCGTTGGCGAGCACCATGAACAGCCACGCGACCAGTGCATCCGGCAGCGCCGCAAGCAGCGACAACCCGAATGCGATCGAAATCAGTCTGGGTTCCGCCTGATAACCGCGCTTGAGCGCGCGCCACATCGCCGGCCAGGCGGCCGGCAGATCGTCAGCCGAGGACATCGTAGGTCACTCCCTGTTCGTCGTCGGTGCCGAAGCGCGACGCCTGAAGATCGAACATCGTCCTGTACCGGCCGCTCAGTGCCATCAGTTCGACGTGCGTGCCGAGCTCGATCACGCGGCCGTGTTCGATCACGCAAATGCGATCCGCGAGGCGCACGGTCGAGAAGCGGTGCGAGATCAGGATCGTCGTCGTGTGGCGCGTGGTGGCGAGCAGGCGCTCGAAGATCTCCGCCTCGCCGCGCACGTCGAGCTGCGCTGTCGGTTCGTCGAGCAACACCAGGCCCGCGCCGAGCTTGACCGCGCACAGCGCCCGCGCCAGTGCGATGCGCTGCCACTGGCCGCCGGAGAGATCCGTACCCCCCGCGTAGCCGCGTGCGAGCACGGTATCGAGCTGCGCAAGATGCCCGGCGCCCGCTTCCGACAATGCCGCCTTAATGAGCTCGTCGGGCGCGCCCGCCGGCGCGACGTTGTCGCGCAGCGGCAACTCGAAGCGGATGAAGTCCTGAAAGACGGCGGTTACGCGCGCGCGCCACGCGTCTAGGTCGAGCATACGCAGGTCGACACCGTCGATCTCGATCGCGCCGGACTGCGGGTCGTACAACCGGCACAGCAGCTTCGCCAGTGTGGTCTTGCCGGCGCCGTTGATACCGACGATTGCGAGCGACGAACCGGCCGGGATCGTCAGATCGAAACCATCGAGCACGCGCTCGCCGCCTGACGGATATGTAAAGGTGACGTTGCGGAAGCGGATCTCGCGGGCCGGCATGCCGTTTGACGCGGCGGCGCTTGACGCGGCCGTGCCCGGCGTCAGTGCGCCGGCGCGATCGATCTCGCGCTGCAGGCGCAGCACGGCGCCCGCGGGCGCGGCCGCCCCGTCGAGGGCCCACGACAAGCCGCCGAACGCGATCATGCTCGTCGAGATTGCGGCACTCGCGAACGTCACCGCACGACCGAGGTCGATCGCGCCGGACCCGAGGTCGGCGGCAAGGGAGGCAAATACCGCCGCGTTGGCAGCGAGTACGATCAACAGGCTCCACACGACCGGCCGTTCACGCAGGCGCGTGGCGGCCCAGCGCAGATCGTGCAGCTTGCGCTTGTGCGCGGCGAACCGCTCGACGGTCCAGTTCGACAAGCCGAACAGGCGCAACTCTTTTGCCGCGGGGGCATCAACAGCGAGCCGGTACGCGTAGTCGGCGTGGCGCTCGGCTTCGCGCACTTCCTCTGTGTTGCGGTCGCGCCACACGGCGCTCTCGCGCAGCAACACCTGCGTCGCGAACCAGCCGAGGCCGAGCGCGAACGGCGCCCACCACGCGTACGCGAAGAGCACTGCCGCGGCCGCGACGCCGGCGATGAACTCGACGAGGCCGGCGCCGATGAAATCCATCGAGATGCTGAGCGGCGGACCGCTGATACCGAGATCAAAATCGCGCGCCATCGTGAGATCGGTGGCGAATCGCGGATCCTCCAGATGGCCGATGCCGGGTGGCCGCACGCACACCGACGTCAATTCATCGTAGAGCCACGATGCGGTACGGCTGCCGAGATTTTTGCCGATGGCCTGTTGCAGCGGAGACGTAATTTGGAGCGCAATGAAGACGGCACCGACGATGGTGAGCGGCCCGGCGAGCCCTCCGCCGCCTTGCACCGCGCTGACGAGCATGCCCATCGCGATCGCGAACAGCGCGGGTAGCAATCCGCGCAACAGCACCAGCGCCCACCATACCCATGCGAGCGTTCCGCCGGCCTGCGGCAGAATCCCGAAGTACTTCCACTCATCGCGTGCGCGCAATTTTTCGAGCACGATCGAACCCCCCCTACGTCGTCAATCGCGGTCTGCAGGCTGCTCCCACATGGGTCGTCGTCATTCTGTAGGAGCGGTCTCCAGACCGCGATGATTACACCAATTCCGCATACCGATCGAGCCGCCGCAGCACGTCGTCCGCCGAACCCGGCGCCAGCGCGACGATTGCGCGTTCGACGCCTGCGTCGCGAAACGGTTGGATCGCCTCCGGTTTCGCTGGCAGACCGAATGCGGCGATCGTGATGCTGTCTTCGGCACGTCCCGCCGCGCGCGCAAAGGCGCGCAACTTATCCGTGCCGGCGAGCACCATCTGCGGATCACGCACGCGCGGCAACCAACCGTCGCCGTAGCGCACGATGCGCCGCAGCGTATGGTCGGTTTCGCCGCCGATGAAAATCGGCGGGTGCGGGCGCGTCACCGGCTTGGGCCAGCACCACAGCGGATCGAAGTTGACGTGATCACCGTGAAATTCGGCCTCGTCCTGCGTCCAGATGGCCTTCAGTGCCTGCAGCTGTTCTTCGAGTCGCTGGAAGCGGGTCGTGTAGGCGCAACCGTGATTTTCCATCTCCGGCTTGTTCCAACCGCCGCCGACGCCGAACAGCACGCGGCCACCGGAGAGGTGATCCAGCGTCGCGACGGTCTTCGCTGTGTGAATCGTGTCGCGTTGAATCAAGAGACAGATGCCGGTGCCCAGTTTGATCGTCCGGGTCACGCTGGCCGCCGCGGTCAGCGCGACGAACGGATCGAGTGTGCGCGCGAAGTCGCGGGTCACCGGTCCGCGGCCCGGGTACGGTGTCGAGCCGGTCGTTGGAATATGCGAATGCTCCGGCACCCAGATCGAATCGAAGCCGCGCTCTTCGATTGCGCGCGCGAGATCCGTGACGGGCATCGATGCGTCGGTGAGTACAAGATAGAGACCGATCTTCATAGGTTGCTCCGTGACTTGTGCGGCGCACGAGAATAGCAGCAGAACCGCGTCGAATTGAACGCGCGCGCGGGCGCCGGTATCGTCGCGCCTTGCTTCTAAGCAATTCGACGGAAAAGGAGTGTCGGCGGATGCAAACGGTTCGACTTGGGCGCACCGGACTCGACGTCACCGTCGCCGGACTCGGCTGCGGCGGTCATAGCCGGCTCGGCATGGCGAACGGCCATGACGAGGCGCATGCGAGCCGCATCGTCGACGCCGCGGTCGGGCTCGGCATCAATTTCATCGACACGGCGCGTGCGTACGGCACGGAGGCCGCCGTCGGTAAAGCCTTGCGTGGGCGCCGCGATCGCGTCGTGCTCTCGACGAAGGCATTACCTGTTGGTGCGTCCGGGCCGCTCGACGCGGCAGCGTTGCGCGCGAGTCTCGACGCGAGCCTCGAACGCCTCGGCACCGACTATGTCGATATTTTTCATTTGCACGGCGTGCTGGCGGATCAGTACGCACACTGCGTCGACGTGCTGCTGCCCGAACTCGTGCGCGCGCGCGAGGCGGGCAAGATCCGCCATATCGGCATCACGGAACGGTTTGGCAACGACACGAATCACACGATGCTCGCCCGCGCGCTGCCGGAGGATCACTTCGACGTGATCATGGTCGGTCACAATCTGATCAACCCATCCGCGCGGCGCAGCGTATTTCCGATGACGATCGCCAACGACGTGGGGACGCTGATCATGTTCGCGGTGCGCCGCGCGTTGACGAGTCACGCGACGGCGCGCGCCGTCGTCGCGCAGCTGATCGAAGCCGGCGCGATCGATGCTCGACGCGTCGATCGCGACGACCCGCTCGGATTTCTCACCGCGGACCCCTCGGTGAAATCGCTCGTCGAAGCCGCTTACCGGTTTTGCCGCCACGAACGCGGCGCGCACGTCATTCTCACCGGCACCGGCAGCGTTGAACATCTGCGCGAGAACGTAGAGGCGATCCTCGCGCCGCCGCTACCGGCCGAAATCACGGCGCGCCTGACGCAGATATTCGGCGCCGTGGACTCGGTGTCGGGCGATTAGCCGGCTGTTTTCAACAGCCTCTTCTGGTGCGAATCCAATATTGCGCGAGGCCGCGAAAGCCTGGGATCGTGCGGTACGCGGCGTCGCGCGGCGCAGCTTCAAGACTCGAAAAGCGCACGAGCAGCGCGCGCACCGCTTCCTGCGCTTCGGCGCGCGCGAGCGGTGCACCGAGACAGAAGTGACGGCCGCCGCCGAATGACTGATGGTGCGTGTCGGCGCGTTCGACGTCGAAGCGATCGGGGTCGGGGTACACGTTCGGATCACGATTCGCCGCCGCGAGCGAAACGCCGACCGATTGCGTCGGGTGAATCGGACAGCCGTGAATTTCGACCGGACGGTTCGCAATCCGACCGGATTGCATGACCGGCGAGTCGAACCGCAGCATCTCTTCGACGGCGTTTTCGATCAGCTCGGGGCGTTGGCGCAGCTTCGCAAGCTCGTTGGGGTGTTCGAGCAGTGCCTTGACGCCGTTGCCGATCAGGTCGGTAGTCGTTACGTTGCCGGCGATCAGCAGCAGGTTGCACTGCATGACGATCTCGTCGTCGGTCATCGAGTCGCCGCCGTCGCTGGCTGCGATCATCGCGCTGATCAGATCGGGCATCGGGGTCGCCCGCCGCCGCGCAATGGCGCCGCGGAAACAGGCATCGAGCTGTTCCTGCGCACGCAGCGCTGCCTCGGCCTCTTCGGCGCTGGGCATCAGGTTGAAGGAGGCGCTCACGAGCGCGTTCGACCACGCCTTGAAGTCGGCCTGCTGGCGCGGATCGATCCCGAGCATCTCGGCGATGACGATCACCGGCAGCGGCGCCGCGAAGCGTTCCATCAGATCGAACTCGGGCTCGGTGATCGCGGCGAGCAGATCGCTCGCGATCGCCGCAATACGAGGGCGCATGGTCTCGACCGCCTTCGGCGTGAACGCCTTGTTGATCAAACCGCGCAGGCGGCGGTGATCCGGATCGTCGAGGAACAACATCGACGGCGGTTGGTCCCCGGCGAGTATGAACCGACGTATCGTCGCTGCTTCCTCCGCCTTGCGTGGGTCCGACCAGAATTCCTTGTCGCGCAGAATCTCGCGCACCTCGTCGTGCGTGGTGACGAGCCAACCGTGCATCAGTTCGTCCCACTGCGCCGGTGCGGCTTCCTGCAGGCGTCGCAGCACCGGGTAGGGGTCACGCTGAAACTCGGGGTCGAACGGCGTCAGCGCAAATCCGTTGGGGATCGGGTCCGGGTTCATAGAAGTCACCTCTACTTCGTGCGCGGTCGACCGCGCCACGTGTGCCAGATCACGACGAGCTTTTCCTTGTAGGTCAGCCGCTCGTCCGACAGCGCATCGAGAATGTCCGACAGCCGTTTCGATTTGACGATCGTGAATAGCGTCAGCCAGCCGGTCAGGACGAGCACGATTGCGATGATGATTGCCTTCGTCGCGAACGGCGAGTCCGCTGCGGCGATCAGATTCATGCCGAGAAACCCGGTTGTGACCGTGCCGATCAGACCGAACACCGTGACGACGGTCAGGCGTACGACGGTGTTCGCCTGGCGGCGCAGGCTGTCGCTGTCGAGGTACTCGTCCATGTCGTGGATCTGTTCCTTCACCTCGACGTACAGCGGATCGAGGCCGAGGTGTTCGGCACACATCTTGAACAACGCTTTCGCGGTCGCCTGCTCGGAAATGTCGTGGAACCAGTAGCGGTGCGTGAAGCGCAGAAAGATCTCGAACCGTTGCCGGATCGCGCGCTTGAACCGCTTGACCGAATCGGGATTGCCGACCTCGAGGCGTTCGAGCGCGTGGACGAGTTGATCCGACATCATCAGCAGTGCGGCTTTCTGAAAGTGCGCGATCAGAAACAGCAGGAAATGCTGATGCCGGAACTGCGCGAGGACGCCGGTATCGTGGTTCGTAAAAAACGGCCAGTGCGCGTCGCCAACGACGACCAGCGCGTGACCGCAGCACATATAGCGCGTGTTGTGGCCCTCGCCGCCGTCACCACTCCAGAAGCGGTCGAAGCAGTAACGCTGCTCGAAATCGTCGACGTAGCGGTTGGAGTACGGCAGCGTCGCGTCGTCGCCCGCCTCGGTGACGAGGCCCAGGCGCACGAATTCGTTGCGCGAGACGGCGCGCACGTCGTCCATCCCGAGGTACGCCATCACCGGCATCCGGTAGTACTCGATCTGGCGGTAACGAATCGCGCCGGGGGCACCGGTCTGATCCTGCACGAGCGGATGCAGCAGGTGCGCCCAATGCGCGCCGATCCGTGGTGTCCGGTGCGCGCCGACGAACGTCAGGAATTTCTCGCGTTCGTTCGAATCCGATGCGGCGAGCACGGTGCCGTTGGCCGCGAGCCATTCGATACGGTACATCGAGTGGATACCCTGGCCTTGTGCATCCCAACCGGCCGGATATGCGCGGCCGAACCGATGCAGCACGTCCTGGACCGTGTCGAGCGAGAGGTCGTCGGCGAAGACCTCGACGTTGAGCAGTGTCACGTCGATGTCGAAGAAAAAATACAGATCGATGTGCGCGATCGTGAGCTGAATCGGTGGCGCGTCCGGGCTCGACAGCAAACGCACCGCATGGACGTCGTCGCGCCGGAATACGCGCATCGGAGAATGCCGATGGGCGTCCGGGTCGGCGCCGGACGTGTCCCCTTGGGAGTGGTCCCCCTCCCCATCGTGGAATCCCTCCCCATACAGAAATCGTTGGACGTACGGCAGGAACGTCACGAGTTCGTTGTAATGGCGCTCCTGATACTGTCCGGGGGCGCCGCCGAATTCGTCGACCACCTCGTGCCAGGGGTTGGACGCTCCGCCGGATTGCAGAACCTCCCAGTGCGCCTGAATCTGCGTACCCTCGCGCAACGGCATCAATTGCAACGGCCACAGCAGGATTTGCCTGAAGTGCCGAACGCGCTTGGTCTGGCTGACGGCGGTGTTGGTCATTGTCGCGGCAGCCTAGCAGGGTCGGTGGGCGCGCTTAAAGCGGGAATCGCGATCCGGAGATCGCTCCCACAGTGAGTGCAATAGCAGTTTGTGGG